>MUIA01000220.1 GCA_002084115.1 Oceanospirillales bacterium LUC14_002_19_P2
AAACCGGTTGCGGTTGTTTTGCCAAAAGAGGACAGAAGGTAGTCAGAGTACAGCTCAATCAGATCGTGTTTCATACCAGCAATAATGCCGTATTTTCAGTCTTGTGCGTAACTTGAGTGAGTATATTGAAACGCCCTGGGGTGAACTACCCGACGACGTGCCACTGATTGAAAATGGCACCCAGTTTGTTGCACCAGTGTGGGAAGGCCAGAAAACCGGCTGGTTCTATGATCACCGGCCGGCGCGTGCCCAGCTTAATCAATGGGTTAAGGGCACCCGGGTGCTGGATGTTTTCAGTTACATTGGTGGATGGGGTGTTCAGGCGGCAGTCGCTGGCGCGGAAGAGGTGTACTGTGTGGACAGTTCTGCTACCGCGCTTGAGTATGTCCATCAGAATGCCGAGCTCAACGGTGTAGGCGACAAAGTGGCGACGTTTGAGGGCGACGCTTTTGCTGCACTCAAAGAACTTCATGCCGGTGAACAGCGATTCGATGTGGTGATAGTTGATCCGCCGGCGTTCATCAAACGCAAAAAAGATATCCGTGCCGGTGAGCAGGCATATCGTCGGATCAATGAACTGGCGATGCGACTCCTGAAACGGGATGGTTTACTGGTGAGTTGCTCCTGTTCCATGCATCTGGAGCGTGATCGTCTTCTGGATACGTTGCGGGCAGCGAGTCGCCATCTCGACCGTAACCTGCAGCTGGTGGCGGAATGTCATCAGGGCGCAGATCATCCGATTCATCCGGCTATCGCTGAAACGGCTTATATCAAGGCGTTATTTTGCCGTGTGACTGTTTAATCTCTCTGGTAGAAAACAAGCAGCTTATGGTTGGTCCATAAGCTGCTTGCAATTCAGCGAAGGCTGATAATGGGCCAGTTGTTTTTCTGGGCAATAGCTGCCAGCGTTTCATCCGGGTCAACTGCTACTGGGCCATCAACGATTTCCATCAGCGGCAGGTCGTTATGGGAATCGCTGTAAAACACACTGTCTTCTAGTGTTATTTCTCTATTCTCATCCAGCCACTGTTTTAAGCGGGTAACCTTGCCTTCCTGATAGCAGGGGATGCCTTCCGGCTTGCCGGTATATTGCCCATCCTGAATTTCGACATCACTAGCCAGCAATAGGTCAATGCCAAGCAAGTTGGCAATGGGTTCTGTCACAAACCGATTGGTTGCGGTGATGATCATCAGAGTGTCTCCGGCCTCCTGGTGACGGCAAATCAGTTCACGCGCATCTTTGGCAATCATTGGCACGATGCGTTCCTGGACAAATTCTTCGCGAAGCTGGTGCAGCGTTTCCATGGGATGCTCCGTCAAGGGAGCGAGGCAACAAGCGAGGTGGGCCTTGATATCCAGCTTGCCCTGCAGGTAATCCTGGTAGAACTGGTCGTTGGCTTTCCGGTAAGCCTGCTCATCCACCAGTTTGCGATCCACCATGAACTCCCCCCATGTGTGATCGCTGTCACCCGCCAGCAAGGTATTGTCCAGGTCAAACAGCACAAGCGCCATGTCCGTTGTTCCTCATTATTGGTGTTTCATGGCGGCATGGTAATCAAGAGCGGGGCACGGGAACAGGCTTAATCGGCGGATTTTGATCCGGTACAACCGTTCCAGGCAGACAGTAAAAGCCGCGATGGTTTTATGGTTTGCCGAAGTGGCGGGAACTATGAAACAATGCTTGGCAATAGTTTTTATAAGGTCAACCATGTGATTGATTCGGATGGATTTCGGCCCAATGTAGGCATCATCCTGGCGAATCGTCGGGGACAGGTGTTGTGGGCAAGACGAATCGGTCAGGATGCTTGGCAGTTTCCACAAGGCGGAATCAATGATGACGAAAGCCCCGAGGATGCACTCTATCGGGAGCTTTACGAAGAAATCGGGCTAGAGCGCGGGGATGTCAGGATACTGGCCTGTACCCGTGGCTGGCTGCGTTACCGACTGCCCAAGCGACTGGTGCGTCGGGACAGTTTTCCGCTGTGTGTCGGGCAGAAACAGAAATGGTTTCTGTTGGAATTGCTGGGGCCTGACGAAAGGGTTCGTATGGATTGTTCCGGTTCCCCGGAATTTGATGACTGGCGCTGGGTCAGCTACTGGTACCCGTTGGGTCAGGTGGTCGCGTTCAAGCGGGAAGTCTATCGGCGGGCCATGAAAGAGCTGGCGCCGCGGATGATGAGTCTGCATACGCAGGGGCTTGCCCGATGAAGCAGGGAGAATGCCGTTTATCACGGATTCGCCATCTGGAGGTCTGATACAAAAGGTTTCGCATGCTGACAACGTTGCGCAAGATCGTCCAGGATGTGGGTGCGGCACGGGATCTCCAGACCGCACTGGACGTTATTGTGCGCAGCGTCAGGGTCGCCATGCAGACCGAGGTCTGTTCTGTTTATCTTTATGATGAGGAAACCAGCCGCTATACCCTGAGAGCAAATGAAGGGCTCAAGCGGAAAGCGGTTGGCAAGGTCACGCTTGGGCGTTCTGAAGGTTTGGTGGGGCAGGTCGGCTTGCGTGAAGAGCCTATCAATCTTGATGATGCCCCTTCTCATCCAAAATACAGCTATGTGAAGGGTATCGGAGAAGAGGACTATAAGTCTTTTCTCGGAGTACCCATTATTCATCACCGAAATCTGCTGGGTGTGCTGGTGGTTCAGCACAAGGCTCAGCGCCATTATGACGAAGGTGAGGAATCCTTTCTTGTTACCATGTCGGCCCAGCTGGCTGGTGTCATTGCCCATGCTGAAGCAACGGGTTCCCTGCATGTTGTACCGGCTGGCAAAAAGAAAAAATCCGTTCGTTTTAATGGTGTCGCGGGGGCACCGGGTGTAGCGATTGGTGTCGCGCTTGTGCTGGCACCACCGGCAGATTTAAGCGTCCTTCCTGAAAAGAAAGCCGATGATATTGATGCTGAGCTGACCCGTTTTAATCGTGCCCTTGAATCCGTCCGTAACGATATGCGGACAACGGCTGAGAAACTCTCAGACCTTCGACCCGAAGAACAGGCGTTGTTTGATGTATACCTGCGTATGCTGGATGACAATGCACTGGGGGCTGAAGTCTGTAAATTGATCAAAGCCGGTTCCTGGGCGCAGGGTGCCTTGCGGCAGGTGGTGGATGAGCATGTCCGACATTTTGAGATGATGGATGATCCTTACCTGCAGGAGCGAGCAGTGGATGTTCGGGATCTTGGGCGCCGGGTATTGTCTTATCTGCAGGAAGAAGATCAGGTCTCGATAACCTATCCTGGGAAATGTGTGGTGGTCAGTGAAGAGTTGACACCGGCCATGCTCGGTGAAGTTCCTCGGGAAAGTCTGGTAGGTCTGGTATCGGTACTGGGTTCTGGTAATTCTCATGTGGCCATTCTGGCACGTGCGATGGGCATCCCCACCGTTATGGGGGCCGTGGATCTGCCTTATGACCGTATGGCTGGCCGGGAGCTTATTGTTGACGGTAATCTGGGGCGTGTCTATTCCTCCCCCTCCGTGGAAATGCTGCGTCACTATCAGAAGGTGGTAGATGAAGAGCAGCAGTTCTCCAAAGGGTTGGAAGCCCTCAAAGACAAACAGTGTGTTACGCCGGATAATTACCGTATCCCTCTCTGGGTGAATACCGGTTTAATGACGGATACGGTTAGATCCCTGGACCATGGTGCGGAAGGCGTTGGGCTATATCGCACAGAAGTGCCCTTCATGATTCGGGAGCGGTTTCCCAGTGAAGCGGCGCAGAAAAAAATATACCGTGAACAGCTGGAGGCATTTGCGCCACGACCTGTCACCATGCGTACCCTGGATATTGGGGGGGATAAGTCACTCAGTTATTTCCCGATTCGTGAAGACAACCCTTTTCTTGGGTGGCGCGGTATTAGGGTAACGCTGGACCATCCAGAAATATTCCTGGTGCAAATTCTGGCCATGCTCAAGGCCAGCGTTGGACTGGATAACCTGCGGATCATGTTGCCCATGGTGACCGGGATTTCTGAAGTGGAAGAAGCGCTGCATCTGGTTCACCGAGCTCATCATGAAGTTCAGAGTGAAGGGCTGGATGTGCTGTTACCGCCCATTGGTGTAATGATTGAAGTGCCCGCAGCGGTTTACCAAGTGCGCGATTTTGCCCGTCGGGTCGATTTCCTATCCGTGGGCAGTAATGATCTGACCCAATATATTCTCGCGGTTGATCGAAACAATCCCCGAGTTGCTGATCTTTATCATTCTTTGCATCCTGCAGTGCTACAGGCATTACAGAAAATCGTGCATGACGCACATCAGGAAGGAAAGCCTGTGGGTATTTGCGGTGAAATGGCAGGCGATCCGGCGGCTGCCGTGCTGTTGATGGCCATGGGATATGATGTGTTGTCGATGAACGCTACCCAGCTATTGAAGGTTAAGTGGACCTTGAGAAGTATGGAGCGCAGTCAGGCCAAAGCCATTCTTGATGATGTTATGACCATGGATAATCCGAGAATTATCCGCAGTACACTGGAGCTAGCACTGCGTAAGCAGGGGTTAGACCAAGTGATTGGTGGACGCTGGCAGGGGGATCCTGTCTGACTCAGGCTGTCTTGATGGAATCAGCCTTTTCATAACCCGTCGTCATCCAACCGGACTTCACCATTAACTCCCAGGCGAAACGATCTTCCAGCACCCCCTCAGGTCCATAATGCTGTTCATGCCAACTCAGTCGACCATAACGGTTGAGAATCAGGGCCGTGCTGGTGCGGGTGCCATAAATCGGACTGTGAATAAAGCATGAGCCGAGCAGTCGTTCCCGCTCAATGCCTACGCCTGTGTCGGGAAGTGCGGTATCTTCTGGTTGCCATTGATCCTGAAGCAAATCAATCAGTGAAGCTGCATCCGGTGATTGGTTATCCACTAACCGGGTAAAGCCTTCTTTCAGACGTAGCAGCTTTGGCCAGGCTGTATCGAGCAGGTGGTTGCTCAGTCCATAGGTTCCCGATGGCAGTTGTTGTAGACTATTTCCGTCCGCCGTCGTTTGACTTCGGTTGGTAAAATACCAGAGTCCTGTATCATCAGCGATCAACAGGTTGAAGCCCGCATAATCCTGGCTGTTTGTCTCCAGTGAGTGCACATATTCCTGAGCGGATTGATCACTGTCCAGAAAGTCATGGGTCAGGGCACCACGGCTGATCGTACCGCTTTCACCCGGTCGCCTGAAGTTAGTGACAGCGGCAAAACGTCCCCGGGTATTGACGCCCAGCCAGATGCCGCCTGCCTGTTTGTCGAGTCCGGCAAAGAGTCCTGAGCTATTGGGCCAGTGATGGGCGGGAGCTGATGCACGTTGATAAAATTCATCACGATTGGCTGCTAAGATCAGCGGCCATTCAGCATCGGGTGACCAGCGCAGGGCGATGAGACACATGCGATTCAGCCTTTTTATTGTGCGGTTGTTCTAAAACCTTTATTAATCAGGTTATCACAAGGTTCAGCGCAGTGAATACCAGCCGCCGTGGAGATTGATATGTTTGTAATCGGATTCCTGCTGGCCGGTGCAGTGGCGGGATTGCTGGCCGGACTGTTTGGCGTCGGAGGCGGCATTATTATCGTCCCGTCCCTGATTTTTGTACTTCACCTGCAGGGTGTGTCACCGGAAGTACTGACGCACATGGCGGTGGGGACTTCTCTCGCAACTATCATTCCTACCTCGCTGAGTTCCATTTACAGCCACAACCAGAAAGGCGGTATTGACTGGAAAGCATTCCGTTACCTGGTTCCGGGTATTTGCCTGGGTGCTGTGTTGGGTGTGGCGACAGCGGTTCGTATCAGCGGGAGTCTGCTGCAAAGCCTCTTTGGAATGTTTGCGCTACTGGTTGCCTGGCGGATATATCGAGGCGGTCGTGAGCAGTCGACACGTAGTATGCCCGGTCCTGCGCGACTGGGAGCCTATGGCGGAGGCATCGGCTATGTCTCAGCAGTTTTTGGTATTGGTGGCGGTACGTTAACGGTACCGTTATTGACCCGCTATGGAATGGCGATGAAACGGGCGGTAGGAACGTCTTCGGTATGTGGTCTACCCATCGCAATTGTGGGTGCTTTAGTCAATATGCTGCTGGGTTATGCAAATCCCCACTTGCCGGCATACAGTACCGGTTTTGTTTACTGGCCAGCGTTTATTGGCATCGTGCTGGCAAGTGTGCCTTGTGCACGTTTGGGGGCGGTTATTGCTCACCGGTTGCCTGCAGATAAACTGCGCTACCTGTTTGCCTTGTTGTTACTGATTATTGGTCTGAAATTTATTATCGGGAGCTGACGTTTGATTCAATATCCTGCCATTGATCCGGTGGCTATCGCCATCGGACCTGTACAGGTGCACTGGTATGGTCTGACCTACCTGGCCGGTTTTGCCATGGCCTGGTGGCTGGGCCGTCGTCGTTGTCGGACATCCGGTGGTCTGTGGTCAGAGGAACAGCTGGGTGACTTGATTTTCTTTGCCGCGCTGGGCGTGGTGGTTGGTGGTCGTTTTGGCTACGTGTTGTTTTACCATTTTGACTATTTTCTACGTGATCCGCTCTGGCTGTTGAAAGTCTGGGAAGGCGGCATGTCGTTCCACGGGGGGTTGCTTGGTGTTTTATTGGCCATGTACCTCTACGGCAGGAAACTCAATAAATCATTTTTCCAGATGACAGACTTTATTGCGCCACTGGTTCCCTTTGGACTGGGTGCAGGACGTATAGGTAATTTTATCGGCGGAGAGCTCTGGGGACGGGCATCGGATGTACCCTGGGCCATGGTCTTTCCCCGTGATCCCGATCAGCTGGCCAGACATCCTTCCCAGCTGTATCAGTTTGCTCTGGAAGGCGTTGCGCTTTTCTGTATCCTCTGGTGGTTTTCCCGTAAACCCAGGCCGCGAATGGCAGTGTCGGGTGTGTTCCTGCTGTGTTACGGTATTTTCAGATTCGTCGTTGAGTTCGCGCGACAGCCGGACAGTCAGCTTGGCTTTATCGCCTGGGACTGGCTGACCATGGGGCAACTGTTATCGACACCCATGATTGCTGGTGGCGTATTGCTGATCTGGCTGGGTTATCGCCGATATCCCCTGGTGGATGGCGCGAACAGCGACGATCGCCAGTGGCTGGCAACCCACGGCGAAGTCAGTAAATAGTTTGGGGCAAACATGAAACAATATCTGGACCTGATGCGCCATGTGAAAGAGCAGGGCATTTACAAGGATGACCGTACCGGTACCGGTACGTGGAGTGTGTTTGGTTACCAGATGCGGTTTGATCTCAGCGAGGGTTTCCCGCTGGTGACCACAAAGAAGTGCCATCTTCGCTCTATAATTCATGAGCTGCTGTGGTTTCTCCGGGGAGAGACCAACATTGCCTATCTCAAGGAAAATGGTGTTTCCATCTGGGATGAGTGGGCGACACCGGAGGGAGATTTGGGGCCAGTCTATGGCAAACAGTGGCGCTCCTGGGAAGGTCCCAATGGCGAGGTGGTTGACCAGATCAGCAATATTATTGAAGAAGTCAGGACAAACCCGGACTCCCGCCGTCTGGTAGTCAGCGCCTGGAACCCTGTCGTATTGCCTGATGTCAGTATGAAGCCCCATGAGAATGCGGCGAATGGTAAGCAGGCGTTACCGCCCTGCCACTGCCTCTTCCAGTTCTATGTTCAGAATGGAAAACTCTCCTGTCAGCTGTATCAGCGCAGTGCGGATATTTTCCTGGGGGTTCCCTTCAATATCGCTTCCTACGCGTTACTGACCATGATGATTGCTCAGGTCTGCAATCTTGAATTGGGCGACTTTGTGCATACGTTTGGTGATGCACACCTCTACTCAAATCATGCGGAGCAGGTGGAAACCCAGCTAGCCCGTGAGCCCTACCCATTACCGACTATGAAACTAAACCCTGACGTCAAGAATATCTTCGATTTCCGGTTTGAAGATTTTGAGCTGCAGAATTATCAATCGCACCCACATATCAAGGCGCCAGTAGCCGTGTAAATGAGGATGCCGGTCAGGCGCAGAGGGATCAGCGCCGGCCATTGATGATCGTAAATCCGGAGCGGCTTTTTTTCCTCGGTTCCGGTGCATCAAACTGGTCGAAGGTGGGGGAGGGGTCTTCATCGTCAAGGCGCATAATATCGGCATTTCCTCCCAGCATGACGATCACGGCACCATCAATCAGGCTGTTACAGATGGTATGTACATAACCATTGTCGTTAATGAGTGAACTGGCAACGAAAGAATCGACCTCTCCACTTTGAATCAATCTATCCAGTTCGCCACTGGTTAACAGATCCTGCTGGTGCAAACGTAGTTTTAATTGATCTGTACTGGCGATGACTTCTTCCGGGCCATTGTCACTGATAATCTGAATTTCTTTCACGGTCACAGCTATGCGCCGACGCAGCCGATTGTACTGTTCTCTTACCAGCGCATTATCGGAATGAATATGTCGTGCCATGTTACTGTTTAGATGCTTCAGATCTTTGACGGCTTCAATAAAGTTTCGACAGGCCAGTTTGGTGGCGAACAGTTCGGAGGATTGATGTCGGTCCAGCTCACCCTCCATCACACTGCTGTATTCAAGAATATCATTGTAGATACCCTTAATATGCCGCTTATAGAGTTTGTTGATCCCCCAGTCAGGCCAGGGAGGAACACGATCACTGGTCAGTGCCACCAGATCCCGGCTCTTTAGTAATTGTTCACTGTTGAGGTAAATGCCAAAACAAATCAGGGTCACCGTATTGCGATAGAGGCGGGCACATTCCTGTTGTAGGGCTTTCAGTGCGGCTTCGGGATGATTTTGGGCAGCATCGGTGAGGTATATAGCCCGTTCTGTCTGACCATCCGGCATGCTAAGGGGTAGGGTATTGCCTTCTTCCTTGGTGAGAAACATTCTCTGCAATTTGTTAACCAGTTGTGGCAGGAATGGCATCAGGAGGGCTGCACCCAGAAGGTTGAACAATGTATGGAACAGCGCCAGCTTCAGCGTGTAATCGGTTGCGGCAATCCCCAACAGTACAGCAAGTTCATCGTTAAGTAGGATAAACAGTGGTAGCAGCGGAAGAATGATGACTGTCGCCACCATTTTGAAAACTAGGTGGGCAAACGCCAGACGCTTGCCATCACTGCCTGCACTGATAGACCCGAGAAAGGTTGTGGCGGTGGTACCTATGTTGGAACCGATACACATGGCCAGCGCGGCTTCATATCCCAGTTGTCCACTGGCCAGTGCGGCGATAGTCAGCACCAGCAGGGCATGGCTGGATTGCATCAGGACGGTGAGCACTATACCGGCCAATACGAAGGCGAGAATGTGTCCTTCATCACTGTAGGCGGCTAACAGTCCGCTGCCATTGCTGAAGGTTTCAAAGCCTTCTTTCACATAGTGGATACCGAGGATCAGGAAACCTAATCCCAGGATGGCGAATCCACAACCTTTCAGTTGTCGGTTTTTTTGTAATTGCAGTAGGGTGCCAAAGACCAGCAATGGCATTGCGTAGGTGGATATTTTGACTTTCAGACCCAGCGTAGCGACCAGCCATGTGCCGAACGTAGATCCCAGATTTGCACCAAACAGAATTCCCGTGCCCTGGATCAATGTGATCAGCCCGGTACTTAAAAATGACAGTGTGATGACAGACACCAGCGAGCTGGATTGCAGAAAGGCCGTAGAAAATAATCCAAAACTGAAGCTGCCCGTTCGTGTACGTGTCGTACGGTTCAGCAGTTGTTCTAGGATCCCGCCGGTGAAGACCTTGAACCCTTGCTCCAGACACAGCATGCCAAACAGAAAGACAGCTATGCCGGCGGCAACGACCTTGAAGTCGGGGCTGATCCAGAAACCGTAAGCGAGCAGAATGAAGATGGAGGGCAATAATAATTTTTTTAGCATAATCCCTTGCCTGACAACCTTGTCCAATAACGATTCCTTGTTATTGGCTGTAAAACGATACTATCTGGTTATGAAAATAAGCTGTTTTTTTTACAGTGTTATCTATTCAGCCTAGCAACAGGAAGGGGTATTCGTCATGGTTTGCCGGCACATAAAGGGCATGTTGCCGGCGAAATCAGAGGCAAATTAGTCGGCCAGGCGCGTCAGAACACGCTGCAGGAGCCGGATGCGGGGTTCTATGGAATCCAGTACCAGAAACTCCTTGTCACTGTGCATGGCACCACCAATGGGACCCAGACCGTCCAGGGACGGAATACCCAAGGCTGCCGTAAAGTTGGCGTCACTGCCACCGCCGACGGCCTGCCAGGTGATGTCGATATTTTCTTCACGACCGCAGGCTTCGACCAGCATCATCAGGGCTTCAGTCTGCTCGCTGGGTACCATGGCAGGTTTGTGGGCCGTACGAACCTTTTCGATACGAATGCCTTCCAGGAGCGGATTTTCCGCCAGTTCGTGCAGACGGAAATCAATCTGTTCGTAATCCGCGTTATTCCAGAAACGGATATCAAGGCAGGCCTTGGCATGTTCGGGGACAACATTGCCCGCACTGCCGCCGGAGACAACGCCGAAGTTCAGGGTGGTGCCGGTTTCAAAGTTGGTCAGTTTGTTGAGTTCAACAATCCACTGGGCCATTTCGGTGATGGCGGAAATACCTTTTTCAGGCTCGTTGCCGGCATGGGCGGCACGACCGTGGAATTCGATGTCGTACACGGCCAGACCTTTACGGGCCTTGACCAGTGAGCCATCCGTACGGGCTGCTTCGCAAACGAGAACCTGTTTGCTTTTCTTCGCCATGGATTCAATGAAATTCTGGGAATAGATGCTACCGATTTCCTCGTCACAGTTCATGGCAACGCAGATCGCCAGTTTATCAGTAACGGCTTGTGGAAGCTGCTTTAAGGCATAGAACGCATTGAGCAGGCCGGATTTCATATCGGCAACGCCGGGGCCGTAAGCCTGACCGTCACGGATAGACATGGGGCGTTCTGCGGCGGTGCCTTCAGGGAATACGGTATCCATATGGCCGACCAGCAGCACATCGTATTCGGTGGCTTCCGGCTTGTTGGTCACGCTCAGGCAAGGACCAGCTCGGTCATCGACGTGATGACGGGTGACATGCCAGCCAATGCTCTCATAGTGGGCGGTCATAAGGTCAGCGATGGCTGCAACGCCTTCCGGGGTGCAGGTACCGCAATCCACATTGATCAGGGGCTTAAGATCAGACAGATAAGCTTCCAGGCTGAATTCAAAGGTGCTCATACCAGGTAAATCACTCATGGCGAGGGCAGAACGAGTCTGCGTTACAGGAAACTGCAAGAGGCTAAAGGACTGGGAAAAACGAATACTGACGTGGATCAAGAAAGCGTCTGCGCCACCCCGAATCTGTGGATCAGAATCGACGTGGCGCAGTCGTGTAGTGGCTATCAGGACGGTGTTGTTTCGACGAATTTCTTGGTGCCGTTGTAGAGTTCGGTATCCAGTTCGCCTTCACTCTTGGCCACCAGTGTGGTGACCATCAGGTCGCCGCTGACGTTAACCATGGTACGGGCCATGTCCAGCAGACGGTCGATACCCGCGATCAGTGCAACACCTTCCATGGGCAGGCCAACGGTGGTCAGTACCAGTGTCAGCATGATCAGACCTGCCCCCGGAACACCTGCGGTACCGATAGATGCCAGAGTGGCGGTCGCAATAATTGTCGCGTAATCACCGGGCGTCAGCGGCACACCAAACGCCTGGGCCACAAACAGTGCTGTTACGCCTTGGTAAAGTGCAGTACCGTCCATGTTGATGGTTGCACCCAGTGGCAGGATGAAACTGGAGGTTCCCCGAGAAGCGCCTAACCGCTGACTGCAGCGAAGACTGACGGGCAGGCTTCCAGCACTGCTGGATGTGGTGAATGCAATGGCCTGAGCATCAACAATACCACGAAAGAATCGCATGGGGTTCAGACGGCCAATCAGTGCAATCACGGCGCCGTAGAAACCATAGACATGCAACAGACAGCCAATATAAACGGCAGCGATAACCTTAATCAGTGGTAATAGAACATCCATGCCGTAGGCGCCTGAAAACCATGCCATCAAGCCGAATACACCGTAAGGTGCCATTACCATAACCAGTCCGGTCAGCTTGTACATGGCCTCTGCCAGGTTGGTGAAAATCGCGATTGCCGGCTTGCCATGGTCACTAATCAGATTGAGGGAGATACCCAGCGCGAGAGCAAATACAATAATCTGCAGAATATTGCCGGTTGCCATCGCTTTGACCGGGTTGTTGGGAATAATGGAAACCAGCGTGTTGATCAGACTGGGTGCTTCCTTAACAGCTTCCTGTTCTTTGGCTATCAGGTGCATCCCTTCGCCGGGCGCCAGGAAGTGACCGAGTACAAGACCTATGGATATCGCAATGGCGGTGGTCAGCAAATAAAAGACAAGGGACTTAAGTCCAAGACGTCCCATCTTGCCGGTATCCTGCATGGAGGTGACGCCGACAATCAGCGAGCAGAAGACCAAGGGCACAATCAACATTTTGATGGCGTTGACAAAAATTGTGCCGATGGGTTTCAGCACAATGGCATCAGGCCCGATAATGCCGCCTGTAATGATACCTATCACCATGCCGGCCAGGATTTGCTGGCACAGTGGCAGACGAGTCCATAGACGCCATGGGTTCATACCCGATGTGGAGCTGGTACTCATCGTTCTTCTCCAAATGATTGGTTCTCTGAAGCTCCTAACGGATAACCGGAAGGGACATTTTTCCATAACACCGGGATTTGGAGTTTAGTGAGTGGGGTTTGCTGGTAATATAAGTACTTTTCCCGTCCAATATTGTTTGTCGTTATCAACAACTGTACGTCCTGATGCCTGTAAAACTTTTTGCTAAAACCAGCGGTGCCGGTAAACCGGTGATTCTTATTCATGGCCTGTTCGGTGCGGGGGACAACCTTGCGGTTGTTGCAAGGGCACTGGCAAGTTACTACTGCGTTCATTTGCTGGACTTGAGAAATCATGGGGTTTCACCTCATGTGGATACCATGGATTACCCATCCATGGCAGCAGATGTGTTGGCCTATATGGACGACAATGGATTTGAAAAAGCAGCCCTGCTGGGACATTCCATGGGTGGAAAGGTGGCGATGCAACTTGCATTGGACGCACCGGAACGAGTGACGGGATTGATCGTTGCTGATATTGCACCGGTTGAATATCCGGCCTGGCACGACAATGTCTTTATAGGGATGTTTGCGGTTGCTGAACAGACTATTCATCAGCGTAGAGAGGCTGATCAAATTCTAGCCAAATATGTGGCAGAGTCTGGTGTTCGTCAGTTTCTCCTACGTAACCTGGTACGAAATACAGAGGGACGTTATGTATGGCGTGTGAACCTCTCCGCTATCCACGACAGTTATCAGAATATTCGTATAGCACCCGCAGGCGATATGCCATATGGGGGACCGGTGTTATTCGTGAAGGGTGAGCATTCGGATTACATCGACTGTACACACCAGAAACAAGTGTTGTCATTATTTCCTGCGAGCCAGTTAAAAGTGATTGGAGGCGCCGGTCAATGGTTACATGCGGCAAAGCCTCAATTATTTAATCGCGTAGTTTCTGGTTTTTTGCACAAAAATTAGAGGGCAAAATCAGCCGGGTATTTATAGGACGTGCTCCAGTAAAACTCAACTCGAAGCGGTTGGGTTTCTGCTCATATCTTTGAGTTCTTTTAGGGTTACTCCCCTGCGTTCAGCTTCCCCGATAAGGAGCATTATATCCTGAAGACCGTCAGCAGCTGGGACATCATTACAGTCGCCAACGATATCTTTTATGTATTTTAAACGTTATTCCAGTGCAGCCCGTATGTATAGTGGACCCCAAAAACTGGACAGTCAGCTAAGTTAAGTTTTCTGGTTGCAATATGACCCTCAGGAGGGAGTCATGGCAGCAAAAAGAAAACGGCATGCCCCGGAATTCAAGGCACAG
>MUIA01000333.1 GCA_002084115.1 Oceanospirillales bacterium LUC14_002_19_P2
TGTGCCTTGAATTCCGGGGCATGCCGTTTTCTTTTTGCTGCCATGACTCCCTCCTGAGGGTCATATTGCAACCAGAAAACTTAACTTAGCTGACTGTCCAGTTTTTGGGGTCCACTATACTGCTGGCCTATTTTATGTATCGAGTATTAGGCCATCACCAGTCGCTGGCATCCATTGGCTATTTATCGTTTACCGCAGTGGCGCAGCTGGCACCGGCGCTAATTGGAGGGTTAATCTGGCGAGGTGGTAACAGGGCTGGTGTATTACTTGGCATTATGGCGGGAACACTGGTCTGGTTATATGCACTGGTGTTACCCACGTTGCAGTACTCAGTCATTTTGCCAAATGACTTGTTTTCACAGGGAATATGGGGGCAGGAGTGGTTACGTCCTGACAGATTGTTTGGGCTGAATCATGGCGACTCTATAGTACGTGGTATGTTGATGAGTCTGGTGGCAAATCTGGTTCTCTACATTCTCGGTTCCCTGTGGTTTAGGCCTCGATTGGTCGAGCGTCAACAGGCCGCAGTCTTTGTAGGAGCTTCATTACCGGACGTTCAGGAAAGTTTGCCCCGCGTTACAATTGCAGAACTGGAAATCCTTGCAACACGGTTCATTGGCAGGGAAAAAGCCAGGGAAGCCTTTACTGGGGTTGCGGGTTATGCCCAGCGAGCACTCAGGCAAGAACAAGCGACCCAGGCATTAATAGATTTTACAGAGCGCTTGCTTGCACGGGTGCTGGGGGTATCTTCTGCAAGGGTGGTAATGCGTAGTGCGCTGTCCGGGAATTCGATGGGACTGGATGATGTGGAAACCATTATTGGTGAATCGTCATCGGTCTTGCGATTTAACCGGGAACTGCTTCAGGGTGCGCTGGAAAATGTCAGTCAGGGAATCAGTGTTGTTGACCGTGACCTGAGGCTGGTTGCCTGGAATCGCGCCTACCTGGATATGTTTGACTATCCGGAGGGATTTATCCGGATTGGTCGGCATGTGTCCGAGATTATCCGACATAATGCCGGTCAGGGTCTGTGTGGTCCCGGTGATATTGAAACACACGTCAGAAAACGGGTGAGACTGATGGAGCGGGGGCATGCGCATCGGTCCGAGCGTATCCGGGCTGATGGTCGTGTCATTCAGGTTCAGGGTAACCCGATGTCTGGCGGTGGTTTTGTTATGAGTTTTACGGATATCACAGGCTTCCGTCGCGTCGAACAGGCGTTGAAGGATATGAACGAGAGTCTGGAGCAGCGTGTATCTGATCGAACGCGGGATCTGGAATCTGTAAACACGGCGTTGCGCGAAGCCAAGCAGCAGGCAGAGCAAGCCAATCATGATCGCAGTCGTTTTTTTGCAACTATCAGTCATGACCTGATGCAACCTCTCAATGCAGCACGTTTGTTCTCTGCAACGTTATCAGAGCAGGTTGAGCAGTCTCATAATGATAGTGACGTTGCTCGACTTGCAGGGCATATTGAAACGTCGCTGAGCTCTGCTGAAGATATCATTAATGATTTGCTGGATCTGTCTCGCCTTGAATCCGGTAAATTCAAACCTTCATTCTCGGCTTTTACGGTGGCAGAACTCTTTGAACCCCTGATGGTGGAATCACGGGGAGTCGCGGAAAGTCAGGGCGTCACAGTTTACAACTGGGCTGGCAATTACGGTGTCTACAGTGACCGTAAACTGCTTCGCCGGGTATTGCAGAACTTTCTTTCCAATGCCATCCGTTATGCACCAGGTGGGCGGGTGATGCTGGGATGCAGGCGGCAGGGGCGTCATCTCAGGATTGAAGTCAGGGATAATGGCCCTGGGATTCCTGAAGAACGACAGGCGCAGATTTTCAAGGCGTTCCAACGGTTGGGCGGACACGTGTCTCAGGGGTTTGGTTTGGGGCTTGCGATCGTACAGGGGATTGCCAGCGTGCTGGGGTGTGAGATCGGGCTGAGATCTCAGCCCGGCCAGGGCTCTGTTTTTTTTATCGTGGTGCCATTGGGGCAGCGTACCATTATGCTTGCGAGTGAAATTGCAGCATCAAAAAGAGCCGTTACTCAGGATGATAGGATGTCAGGTCGAACCATTCTATGCATTGATAATGACCTCACGATACTGGAAGGCATGCGGGAATTATTGGAGCGCTGGGGGTGCCGGGTGTTAACGGCAGTCGATTCTGAAAGTGCTCAAAGGCATTTGACGCATAAGCCGGATGCCATGCTAGTGGATTACCATCTGGATAACGGTCGCAATGGGGGGGATGTGATACGGGATTTACGCCAGAGATATGATTTGACTGTACCAACCATCATGATCACAGCGGATGGCTCACCCCAACTGCGAGAGCAGCTGAACGAGATGGAGATACGTTATCTGTCTAAACCACTTAAACCGGCTGCTTTGCGGGCACTGCTTAGCCGGTTGTTGCGGGATACGGGCAAACGTTATGCCAAAGAAAAGATGGGGGTTTAAGGCGCTGGCATAGAGGGCGGTGCCTGGTCTCCCGATGAACTGGCCGTCATATCATCACTGTCGTTAGTTTGCTCATAATCCACTTCCAGCTGCTGCAGTGCAATCACGGCCTGCGTACGGTTGCGAACGCCCAGTTTCTTGAAAATAGCGGTGACGTGGGCCTTGATGGTGGCTTCTGAGACATTCAGGTCAAAGGCAATCTGTTTGTTCAGCATGCCTTCGCTGATCATGCCCAGTACCCGGAACTGTTGTGGTGTCAGAGACGCGATTTTCTCTTCCATCTCACTGCTGACCCTGTCGGTATCCCGGTTGAGGTCGATGTTGGCTGGCGCCCAGATATTACCGTCGAGCACCTGCAGGATCGCGGTTTTCATGGTGTCCAGCGGTGTTGATTTGGGAATGAAGCCAGAGGCACCATAGCCAATGGCTTTCAATATAATGGTTTCTTCTTCCCGGGCGGAGATAACCAGAACCGGCACATCCGGATAGTGGCCGGTCAGGAACATCAGCGCTGAAAAACCATGGGCGCCGGGAATGTGGAAGTCCAGCAGCACCAGGTCCGGATTCGGGGTATCTTCCAGTGCTTGTTGCAGGGCGGCGATGGTATCCGTCTCAAGGATCTGGACATCATCCAGCACCTGGTTCAGGGCTGATTGCAGCGCGGTACGAAACAGCGGGTGGTCTTCGGCAATGATGATCGTATGGGCCATGGTGTCTTCCATTCCTGTACGCGTTGTCAGATTGCCACCGGGACTTCTGTCCGTCAATTCGTCAGCGCTCTGGCAGTGAGTGGTTCCTTCCTTTATTGCTAATATAGCCGAATGATGGGTTCAGGCAGGGTCATTCTTGGCGTGCAAGGGCTTTGAGGGCTGGTTGGAGCCTTCGGGACGGATGCCGGTAAAGGCTGAATAGAACTGGTGGATACAGGCCATGTCCTTGGCAATATTGCCTGTGGGACGAATGGGTTGGCCAAGGCCTACGGTCTTGGTGCGGGCATCTAGGTAGCCGGGTAGGATCGGCACTCCGGCTTTTCGGGCGATATGGTAAAAACCGGTTTTCCACTCGCTGACATAGCTGCGGGTGCCTTCCGGGCTCAGGGCCAGTACCAGTCGGGGGTAGCGCCGGAATGCGGCAACCGTCTGGCAAACCAGGTTGCAGTTACGGTCACGATACACCGGGATGCCGCCCAGCCTGCGCATCATCGGACCCATGGGGCCGCGGAACAGGGAGGCTTTGCCCAGCCAGTACAGCTTGATGCGGAAACGCAGGGCAATGGCCATGAACAGCAGAAAATCCCAGTTGCTGGTATGCGGCGCGCCGATGAGTACATAACGACTCATGGCGGGCTTTTCCCCTTCCGTTTTCCAGCCAGCCAGTTTCAAGCCCAGCCAGGCAATGAAAACCATCAGGTGACTGATGACCGGCGTGTCAAAAATCGTCAAGCGCATGGAAGTGTGCCTTAGCGTTCTCTGTCAATGGGGAAAATAGTGAACCTGACGGGTGGCAAGCTTATTCGTATAAGCCTGTACATTTATTCAGGTAACGGGTGATAGAATGGCCTGAGTGTGTGATAAAACAGCTGACTCTTTATGCAGGATACCGGACGAAAAATTATCCATGTCGATTGTGACTGTTTTTACGCATCGGTTGAAATACGGGAAAATCCCGACCTCCGGGGGCGTTCGGTTGCGGTGGGCGGCATGCCGGACCAGCGTGGTGTGATCGCGACCTGCAACTATGAAGCGCGTGCTTTTGGCATTCATTCCGCCATGGCATCGGCCTATGCCCGAAAGCTTTGCCCTGACCTGATTATACTCAAACCATGCTTTGATCTTTACAAGGCCGTTTCCCGTGATATTCATCGGATCTTCGCGGATTACACTGACCTGATTGAGCCGCTTTCATTGGATGAGGCTTATCTGGATGTGACGGACTGCGATAAGTGTCACGGCAGCGGCACCCTGATTGCCCGTGAAATACGGGCACGGGTTAAAGAGGCGACCCGCATCACGGTTTCAGCCGGTGTGGCGCCCAACAAATTCCTTGCCAAGATTGCCAGCGACTGGAACAAGCCGGATGGGCTTTGTGTGGTAACCCCTGATCAAATCGACGATTTTGTCCGGCAGTTACCTGTGCGCAAGCTGCATGGGGTGGGTAAGGCAACCGCTGCGCGCCTTAAGCGGATGGGGGTAGAAACCTGTGAAGACTTGCGACAGTTTTCACTGGTGGATATGACGCAGCATTTTGGCAGCTTTGGTTCACGACTGTATGAATTGGCCCGAGGGATTGATCAGCGTCCCGTTGAAGTCAGTTGGCGACGTAAATCAATATCGGTTGAAAACACCTATGATCATGATCTGCCTGATATAGAGGCAGTACAACTTCATGTAGTAGTTCAAACCTGATCTGACAGTTACCGATTTTCCAGAGGGTGTCTGTCAGGTCAAATTCAGGCTATGAATTTTTCCTTCCAGATCTGTTTTCCATCGAGCAACGTTCCCATGGGAGTTCTCCCACAACACCGTTTGCCCTGATGGGTGCGCTCAGTATTGTAGTGGATTAACCATTCGTCCAGATCAATCTGCAATTCTTCAATGGTTCTGTACAGTTTCTTCCTCAGGG
>MUIA01000334.1 GCA_002084115.1 Oceanospirillales bacterium LUC14_002_19_P2
AACCCTCTCCCTGAAACTGAAGGTCAATCATTTTCAGCTCAGGGCGAAGATTTACATGACCGCTCTGCGGGCATCATTCGAGCAGCTAAGGTTATTCGTTACTGCGTAACTTGAGTTATTAATCTCTGGGGATTCTTCCCGTGTTCGCAGGGGTAGGCCGGGAACCGGAGCCGGCAGGGCTGAGGTGACAATGTGTTCGCCTGCTGTTATGCCATTGGCTATCAGTACCGTGTCCTGACCGGTAAATAAGGGGGCCACTGTACGAACCTCGAGCGTGTTGTCATTCCTCATGAGCCAGACGGTGTTGCCGTTATGCAAGTGTTCCCTGGGCAGTGCGACCACATTGGCGATGGTGGGACCCTGAATGTCAGCACGCAGGTAGTCATTAACGCGAACGGCTGGCTGCTGGTGGTTTTCCGGTTTCAGCGCCAGCGGATCGGGAATAGCAATCAGGACCCGTGCCATGCGTGTGCCGGCTTCCAGGCTGGGCGAAACCGACAGCACGTAACCTTCCCTGAACTGGTTGTCTGGCCAGGATGGGCTGTAAACCTTAACGGGGGAGCCGCTTACTGAATCACCACCGGTCAGCCATTGCAATTGCTCGACGGGCACGCTGGCTTCCAGACGGAATTCTGAAACATCCACCATCTCCAGTAGGGCTGTAGCCGTATTGACGAAACTGCCCAGCTCGACGTTAAGACTGACAACCTGACCATCAAAGGGCGGTTTGATGGTTGTGCGTTCCAGAGAAAGGTTGGCTTGTGCCAGATCCGCTTCTGCCAATGCCAGTGTGGCCTCGGCTGCCTGAAGCTGGGGTTGGCGTAAGACCAGGCTTTCGTCGGCAGGCGACAGTTTGCGTCCAGTCAGTTCATACTCCTGACGAGCGATGGCTTGTTGACCCTGTTCCAGCAACAGGTCGGCATTGGCCTTGGCAACATTGCTGGCCATGCGCTGCAGGGCGATGCGGTAATCACTGTTGTCCAGGTGGATGACGGTTTCATTGACGCTGACGGTGAAACCGGGAACCAGTTCCGGGCTGACCTGGGTAATTTCACCACTGACCTGCGGGTACAGTGTCACCTGCCGTTTTGCGACCACTTGCCCCATGACTTCAACGATGGGGCGATGTTCAGCCTTTTCGACCCACAGCGTATCGACCAGGCGGGTATTGTCCGGTGGTGCTGCCGTGCCTGCCCGCGGGGGGCTTTTTATTAGCAGGGCAGAGACAGTGATGCCTGCCAGGATGACAACGACAGGCAGTGCCAGTTTGAGCCAGCGGGCCGTAGGAGTGGGTAGCGTGTTCATGGTTTTCATACCTCCTGACCTGCAGGCGGTTCGTGATGGTCAGTGTTATCCGGATGCCAGCCACCGGCTAATGCGCGGTAGAGTGCGATGCGGTATTCAATCAGCTGTCGTTTCGCTGTCAGGTGTTGACGCTGGAGATCCTGAAGGCTTTTCTGGGCCTGCAGAACATTGAGATAGTCAGTCGCCCCTTTGGCGTAGCGCAGCTGTGTCTGATCAAGAATCTGGGTGGCCAGAGTGACCTGCTGGGTCAACTGAGTAAGGTAAGCCTGCTGGTGGCCTTCACGAACCAGGGCGTCTTCCACTTCCCCGAGTGCTTCAAGTACGGTCTGGGTATAGTTCTGGACCGATTCCTGTAGGGCATAAAGCGCCCGGTCGGCTTCTGCCTTTCGCTGTCCGCCATCAAACAGGGGGGCCTAGATGCCGCCCAGTAGGCTGGCAGCCCAGGTATCAAACAGGTTATGCCAGTGGTCACTGGCTGTAGACAATGAGGCCGTCAGAGTCAGACGTGGAAGACGATCGGCACGCGCCACCACGACACCCTGGCGCAGGGATTCGACCTCAAGCCAGGCCTGGCGCAGGTCTGGCCGGCGTTCGGTGAGTGCTGCGGGCAGACCGGTGTCAGGTAGGTTTGGCAATGTTGGGAGTGCGGCAGGATCCCAATCCAGGGAAGCGGACGGCGTCCGACCGGTCAGAATATTGAGCTGGTGGATCAGCACCTGCTGTTGTGCATTGGCCTGAATGATATCCCCTTCAATGGCTTCCAGCTGCAGTTGCTGCTGCATAACATCCGTTGCGGGCGCGCGGCCAGATTGATAGCGAAAATCTATCAGTTTCAGGGTGTTTGTGAGATTTTCTCATTGTTTGGACAGTAGTGTAAGTTGATTGGCTTGTTCCTGAAGGGCATACCAGGTATTGGTCAGGGTCGCTGCCAGGGTCATGGTAGCGGCATCCAGAGATTCCCGGCTGGCCAGCCAGTCGTAACGGGCGCTCTCACGGTTGGCTTGATTTCTGCCCCAGAAGTCCAGCTCATAAGCGGCTTCCAGGCCAAGGGTGTAATCGGTGCTGTTACCGAGGGTGGTGCCATTGTCTACCCGGGTTCGTTTCCCGCTGCCAGAAGCACTCATGTCTGGGAACAGGGAGGCGCCAGCTTTTCTGGCCTGGGCTTCAGCCTGGTTCAGACGCTCGCGGGTTGCCTGCAGGGAGTAATTTTGGGTCAAGGTCAGCCGCATCAGTGCCTGAAGCTGGGGGTCGTTGAAGTCCAGCCACCAGTCATTGTCCAGCTCGGCGTCGCCTTGGGCGGTGAACTGCTCGGGCAGTGGCAGATCGGGTGCGGTTTCTGGCGGCGTAAGCGCACAGGCTGCCAGAAGAAGGCAGAGAGCCGCAGTGCCCAGCGTTGGCAGGAGGGTCCGTGGTTGTTGAAGCATAGGTTGTTATGGTGTGTCCCGGATACAGCTTTTTGGAATATGGACAGAGTGTCTCAGAAGAAGTTCTAAAAAGATTGCCGTTATTTTTACTTTTTGTAACGAAGTTTCACAAGTTTTTTGTAAATGATTATCAATAACTGAGGGTGTATTGATCTTTCTCAATATCGTTCGGTGTGGCTTCTAGACTTTAGTACAAGGATTTCACTAAGGTCTGATTGAGCTATGTCATGCTGATGAGAAAATGGTCAGGCCACTAAAAGGAATTCAACTAAAAAAAGGAGGCTCCTTACTATGGGTCGACTAATCATTACCCCCGTCCAAGGACAGACCCGATCAGGGTCGCTTGCGAAACCGTCGGATGTGGCTAAAACATCTGGCCAAAACGGTCGTGTTTTTTCACGGAAAGTCAGTCATGCGGCAGCGGGTGGTTCCAAATTTCCCCGAGAGCAGAGCACAACTGCAACTGTCACCAGAACTGCAACAGAGGGGGGGAAAGAAACACTGGCCGCTAAAGTGGAAAAAGAAACACTGGCCGCTAAAGTGGAAGATGTTGCATCTAATGCAGCTAAGCTCCCTGATCAGCAAACATCCATTAATAAAATTAATAAACAAGACGTACTGGAATTCGTAGAGCAATTGCGGGCCGCTTTGAAAAGGCCGCAGACTAATGTGAAGTCTGAGGCTGTTGCGTCGATGATGGAGTACATTGATAAAATGGATGTAGCGATAAAGCAGGAGTTATCTGCGACGCAGTTGCCTCATGGAAAAGCAACAGCGAACCCACAAGTTCAGGCGGAAAAACCCGCAGGTACTCGGCTATTGACACCTGCAGCGGTCAGTCGGGATGATAAGTCCGCTATCAAGGCTCCCCCCTCCAAGCCGCAGTCTGTTAAGCCTTCGAATGCGTCTGTGAATAAACGGGATAGCGATGGCGCAGGGCTTAGGAAGGACATTTCGACATCTGGTGTGCGTCATTCTTCACAGGTATCGACAACAACGAGCGTACCTGCGCCACTAGGCCCGCCGCCTGTACCGGGTTCATCAACACAGGCAAAACCGAACGTACCGCTACCACCAGGACCGCCACCTCCACCAGGCCCGCCACCTCCACCAGGCCCGCCGCCACCGCCTGCCCCAGTACCGCCACCAACAACGGTAGGTGATCAATCTCAAGCAGGGAATAAAAAAAGCTGGGGTCAGAGTAAGGGGCTGTCTGAAAAAGCATTAAAATTGCAAGAAAGGTTCAATAATAAAGTTAAAAGAGAAGGTCAAGCTGATAGGGGTGGGTTGTTGGAGGCCATTAATGCTAGGCGAAACGACTATGACGAAGAAAGCAAAAAGAGTGAAGATGTTGTTCAGAAATCGTCGATGTTCAATTATCTTGGTAATGTATGGAGTCAAATGGAAACCTATATGGTTCAGGGATCTTCAGGTGGTTTAGTGGAAAAATACCCTTTGACAAAAGAAGGAAAAAAACAATATATAACTGATCAGTTTTCTGATTTTTTATTTAGGCAGATTTCACCACAGTTGATGGGTAGTTTAAAAAAAGGCAATAGGGAGCTATTAATAAGTTTATTTAAAAGTGCTGAAGAAGTTTGGGTGTCTAATCATGCTGGTGGGGCAGGTCGCAATATAGCAACGTCCCCATGGTCTAGTCAGCTTGAAAATAATCAAGGTGCGTTGTCATACGGACAGATTGAAGCGTACTTGAAAGGAAATAATCCAGTGGTAAAAGGCGTCATCGAATCTGCTATTGATAAGATGATTGGAAATGAAGTGTTGGCGTTAAGAAAATTAGCTGGTGATAATCCGGCGAAGATGATGGAGAAGGCTGAGGAGAAATATGGCGTTTCAAGAAACATAAGAACTGACGATCAGAAAACCGCATTTTTTGAAGAATTCACCGACTTGATTCAGTATGCCAGTACATGCAGCATAAAGACTAATATCCTTCAGCCCAAAGACTGCAGCCTGAGACTTCTAATTCCTCTGATCACTGAGGATGCAGTTGAAATAAAAAGGATCAGAATAACACTTATGGCTCGTGAAACCAGGCAGTTTAATACTATGAAGGAAGATATGAAGGCGGCATATGAATGGCTTTCTGGGCAGGGCTATAAAGGAAGTTATGAGGATTATGTTAATAGAAGGTTTGATATATAAAAAGCTCCTTGTAATCAACTGCTTGCTTAGCAAGTGGTTGATGATTTTCTCCAGTCGGTCTTTGGGCTAAGTTACCCCTGATGGTTGGTTGACCTATACTCCCTGAACCATCCGGCTATCAGGGGATGACTGTTATGAATTTCAGGCTCTTTCAAAATTTCATTGATGCGATTTCGTTATTAAC
>MUIA01000023.1 GCA_002084115.1 Oceanospirillales bacterium LUC14_002_19_P2
GAAAAAATCGAATTGTGGAGTTCGGCAGAGGTCAATTTTTTGCTTTGTTGTCATTGGTCGTTACGGGCTATCTGCAGATGTGTGTATATTACCCGTTGATACTGGTTTCGCGACAGCCTCTAATACAACCTTTATGCGCTGGATCAGGAACTGCAGGCCACCATCCGCAATCTGGATATTCCCGTGTACCTGGTGCCGGTGCTGGGGTCGGTGAATGATCCCCGGCGGCTGATGGATGTGATGTCCACCTACGGTGTTAACACGGTCTACCACGCCGCAGCCTACAAGCATGTGCCGATTGTTGAGCACAATATGTCCCAGGGGTTACGAAACAATGTGCTGGGTACCCTGTATACGGCGCAGGCTGCCATTGCCTGTGGGGTGGAGCGCTTTGTGCTGATCTCGACGGACAAGGCGGTGCGTCCCACCAATGTTATGGGGGCGTCCAAGCGTCTGGCGGAGATGGTGCTTCAGGCATTGAGCCGTGAAAAGCAGGTCCGGTTTTATGATGCGGAACTGTTTGGCATCGGTCATGAACCCGTTGAGAATAACACGCGGTTTACCATGGTGCGCTTCGGGAATGTGTTGGGTTCCAGTGGTTCGGTGATTCCGCTGTTCCGGGAACAGATTCGTGTTGGTGGGCCGGTAACGGTGACACATCCGGAGATCAACCGGTATTTCATGACCATTCCGGAAGCGTCCCAGCTGGTGATCCAGGCGGGCGCCATGGGCGAGGGCGGCGATGTGTTTGTGCTGGATATGGGTAGCCCGGTCAAGATTGTTGACCTGGCCAAGCGGATGATCCAGCTCTCCGGCCTGACGCTGAAGGACGACGAAAATCCGGACGGGGAAATCGAGATTGTTTTCTCCGGGCTGCGGCCAGAGGAGAAACTCTATGAAGAGTTGCTGATAGGCGACAATGTGACAGGTACCGGCCATGAGCGCATCTGTCGTGCCAACGAGGAATGGCTGCCCTGGAACGAGCTGCAAGCCATCATCACCCAGATGCTGGAAACCCTGCATGGTCACCGTTACCGTGTCACGCGGGAACTGTTGCTGCGCTATGTGAATGGTTTCCGCCCCAGCTCGAATGTGGTTGACTGGCTGTATCGCTCAGTGGAACACCAGGCAGTGAATGACGAAGTGGCGTGATGGTCGCCATGCAAACCTGATCAGGATAACAATGATGATTGGAGCTTCTAGCTTGAAGCGATACGGGAGAGTAGTTCCTTGCTGAATGATGCTTCCCGGTGGAATCACTCGGAATCAGCAGCAGAGCCCCGTTCTCTGCTGCCTTGGGGCCTGTTAAGTCTGGTGCTAACAGGCCCTCTTTTTATCCCCTGTCCCGGGTTTGATGTAGTGGTATGGTGTGCAATGCTCGCCGGGCTTTATGCCTATCAGGATGAGAGGAGGCCCGGAGACACCCAGCGTTTGAATGCGGCAACCTTCTCACGTTTCAGGCCGCTGTTACCATTGTGCCTGTTGGCGGTATGGAGTTTGCTCTCGGTCGGCTGGAGTGAAGGGGTAGATCAGTTTTTTGAATTTATCACCTTGCTGGCGAACTGGGGTGCGGTGTTTACCTTCATCGCGATGACGGCCTGCCTTGCCCGGTTCAGAACGACGATGGGCACCTGTCTGGTCATCTTGGCTATGGTGGTGAGCCTGGTGGCGCTGTTCAGTCTGGTGTGGCAATACCTGGTGCTGGACCGTTCTTTGGCTTACCGTGGCTTTCGTATCGCCGGTTCCGGTCTGGGCGATTTCGCGAACCTAAGGAACCCCATTGACGCCGGGTTGTTTTACGGTGTATTCGCCACGGTATTGGTGTTTTATCTGTGCAGGCAAGGTCGGGCAGCCCTTCGCTGGCTCTGCCTGGTGGCTTTGCTGCCTCTGCTGGTTTACCTGATGCTCACCTACAGCCGGGGAGCAATGTTTTCGTTTGTCGCCGCCACAGTTGTCATTGCGTCACTTTCCGGCCAACGAACAGGGCGCTGGTGCGCGATCCTGCTTGCACTGCTTGCCGCATGTATGGCGTTGTTTGGTGAAACCTTACTCCAGGCAGAGCTGGATAAGGGATTCAATGGCCGGGAACCGATTTGGCAACATGCGTTGAAACTGATCAGTCAGGCGCCGCTGCTGGGCCATGGTGCAGGGCAGGAGTTTGATTACCTGATTCCCCGTACCGGGACGATCTACCACTTCGCACATAACTACCTGCTGACTTTGTGGAATTAATACGGCCTTGTGGGTGTGTTGCTTTTCCTCTGGCTAATCGCTGAAGTTACCTTGCGATGTCTGAAACGCAGGGAAGACAGTTTTAGGACTTACGCATTGACAGCATGTTTAGGAATCTGATAATCGGCTGAAGTGACTGTTTTTCAGGGATGGAAGTGAGAAGTACGACTCGACCTACAACGGCTCAATGCACCCTTCCCCAA
>MUIA01000335.1 GCA_002084115.1 Oceanospirillales bacterium LUC14_002_19_P2
CTCAAAACCTTCGGGTAACTGTGGTCGGCGAGACATCGTTTCAAAGAGAATTCGTTGATGATGCCTAAGGATAGCTGGCATCAGGCTTAGGACTTAGAAAATACGATTGGTATAATACCCAGACGTTTGGTTTTTCGGTTGCAGTGGCTCCAAGATCGACAAAATCCATGACATCAGCATCACATGTAATTTCTGTGATCTATCAGACAATATTTGTCTGGTATTAGTTCCAGAAAAAGTGATTTTTAGGCTTCAGCGTAACGGTCGCCCTGTGGCAGCCAGCGGCGGATCAGTGGTTCGATGCTTTCCGTATGTTCAGTCATGAGCAAGCTGGCAGCTTGCTTGACGGTGTCGAGGAGCTGTTCATCGCGCTGCAGGTCTGCGACCCGGAAATCAATCATACCGGTCTGGCGGGTGCCGAGTACTTCGCCGGGGCCGCGTAATTCCAGGTCCTTTTCGGCAATAACAAAGCCGTCTGTGGAATCACGCATGACCTGCAGACGCTCTTTCCCCTGTTGGGATACCGGGCCGTGGTACATCAGGACGCAGTGACTGGCAACCTTCCCCCGACCGACCCGGCCGCGAAGCTGGTGGAGCTGGGCAAGCCCCAGGCGTTCGGGATTTTCGATAATCATCAAACTGGCATTGGGCACATCGACGCCAACCTCAATGACAGTGGTCGCCACCAGAAGGTGCAGGTGGCCTTCCTTGAATGCCTCCATGACCTCAGCCTTTTCAGCCGCTTTCATACGACCATGGATTAATCCAATGGACAGCTCAGGTAATAATTCCCGTAGTTGTTCAGCAGTGACTTCAGCCGCCTGGCATTGCAATGCTTCGGATTCTTCAATCAAAGTACAGACCCAGTAGGCCTGGCGGCCTTCCAGACAGGCGCTGCGAACCCGCTCAATAATCTGGTCGCGACGGTCATCGCTGATCACAATCGTGTTCACCGGTGTTCGTCCGGGGGGAAGTTCATCAATGACGGAACAGTCCAGGTCTGAATAGACACTCATGGCCAGCGTGCGCGGAATGGGGGTCGCTGTCATGATCAGTTGATGTGGCGTGGCGCCATGCCCTTTCTCTTTCAGGGCGAGCCGCTGATGGACACCAAATCGATGTTGTTCATCAATAATGGCCAGTCCCAGTCGGTTAAATATGACATCTTCCTGGAACAGGGCATGGGTACCAATGATGACAGCCGCCTCACCTGTGCGGATCAGTTCCAGTTGTTGTTCACGTTTTTTGCCTTTGGTTTTTCCGGTCAACCAGGCGACGGTGATACCGAGAGGTCGAAGCCATTGACTGAAGTTAGTGTAATGCTGTTCCGCCAGGATTTCAGTCGGCGCCATTAAGGCAGCCTGAAAATCATTTTCGACTGCCTGCAACGCAGCCAATGCCGCGACAACCGTTTTGCCTGAGCCGACATCGCCTTGCACCAGACGAAGCATGGGAGCTGATTGATTGAGATCCTGACCGATCTCTTTTGCGACACGCTGCTGGGCTCCCGTTGGTGTGAATGGCAACTGTTCGAGGAATTGTGTCGTCAACGAATTGCGGGCTGGCATGGGATGCCCTTCTTGTCGCCGAATACGGTAACGTATTTTCTGCAGGCTGAGGTGATGGGCCAATAGTTCCTCAAAGGCCAGACGCTGTTGGGCAGGATGCTGGCCTTCCAGCATAGTCTGTACGTCAGCATCTGGTGGCGGGTTGTGAAGATAGCGTATCGCTTCAACCAGTGGCCATTGGTGATAGGCGCTGAGCAGGGAGGCGGGAAGCCATTCCTGCAATGCATCCGGATGACGCATAAAGCCCAGTGCCTGAGTGCAGAGTGCACGCAAACGCTGTTGGGTCAGACCTTCTGTACTGGGGTAGACGGGCGTCAGGGTATCTTCAACGCTTGTCGTTTGATCATCAGAGACAATGCGGTATTCCGGGTGGTACATCTCCAGGCCGCTGGCACCCCGGCGGGGTTCGCCAAAGCAACGTATGATGGCGCCCCGTTTCATGGCATTACGCTGGGCGCCACTGAAGTGATAAAACCGAAGGCTGATGGAGCCGGTGCCATCCTGAACCCGACAGAGCAGACTGCGTCGGCGACCATTGATGATGTCGGCGGCCACAACCGTGCCCTGGATAACCACATCCATTCCGAATTGAAGGGCGCCTAGCGGTGTGATCCGGGTACGATCCTGATAGCGCAGCGGCAGATGAAAGAGCAGATCCTGCAGGGTATGAATCCCGATCTTTGCGAGTTTGTCTGCCAGCGCAGCGCCTACGCCTTTCAGACTGGTGACCGGGATTTCATGCAGTTTGTCCGCCATAGTCGAGCCTTACCGTTTAACAGGCTTGCCTTTAATGGGTTGGGTCGAGCACTGTCGGATGGCTTGTTCCAGCACGTCGATGGCCTTGGTTCTCGGGAAGCTGGCACGCCAGGCGAGCGCTACCGTTCGAGCGGGAGCCGGCGACTTGAAGGGGCGGGTGGTCAGCAATCCTTCAGCGTAATGCCTGTCATCGGCTGCGGACATCGGCAGTACGGTGATACCCATCCCTGAAGCGACCATGTGGCGGATCGTTTCCAGCGAACTGGCTTCTATATCCATATAGCCGTTATTGTTTTGGGTATTGTCTTTCTTATTGGTCAAAGCAGGGCAGGCGGCCAGCACCTGATCACGGAAACAGTGGCCTTCACCCAGCATCAGCACGTCCTCTACCTGAAGGTTGAGAGGATCGATGGTTTTTTGCTTTGCCCAAGGATGACTGCCTGGCATCAGTACGGTAAACGGTTCATCGTAAAGGGGTTTGGTTACGACATCCGGTTCGGTAAACGGCAATGCAATAATGATGGCATCCAGTTCAACCATACGGAGTTTCTGGCGCAGGACCGCAGTGAAATTTTCCTCAATATAAAGCGGCATTGTTGGCGCCGTTTTGGTCAGTTGAGGAATCAGGTGTGCAAACAGGTAAGGGCCGATCGTGTAAATAGCACCGACACGCAATGGACTGGATAATTGATCCTTGCCCATGCTGGCGATTTCCTTGATCGCGCTGGTTTCTTCGAGCACCTTCTGTGCCTTTTCGATGACCTTTTCACCCAGCGGTGTCACGCGAACCGCAGTCTTGCTGCGCTCAAAGATAGCAATGCCCAGTTCATCTTCCAGCTTTTTCACGCCAACACTGAGCGTCGGCTGACTGACAAAGCAGCGCTCGGCGGCTTTGCCAAAATGCCGCTCCTGGGCGAGGGCTACGATGTATCGAAGTTCTGTCAGTGTCATGATCGCTATTGTACTGTAAAAATAAACAGTATTGCTACGGGGCCGGCTGCAGCCCATTGAAAATTTCTATTACAATGTCCTTTCATGGTAAACGACTTTGGCAACAGTGCAATGGCAGAAAAGATAAGGGTTTTCATCGCGGGCTGTGGTGATGTGGGAAGCCGTCTGGCAGAGCGACTGCTGGCAACCGGTCAGTTTGACGTCTGGGGGCTTCGTCGTAACACCAACCTGCTGCCGGCAGGCGTTAAGGCGGTGGCAGGTGATCTGACCGCCGCTGATGCCTGTCTGGGAGAGTGGCCGGAAGCTATAGATTACCTGGTGTATTGCGCTGCGGCAGGCAGCCGTGATGAGTCAGTTTACCGCGCGGTTTATCTGCAGGGTTTACGACATGTTCTAACTAAAGCCACTTCGATGAAGACATTGCCCAAGCGCATTTTCTTTACCTCCAGTACGGCGGTTTATCACCAGAATACGGGGGAATGGGTCGATGAGCTGTCAGACACATCACCGACAGCGTTTTCGGGACAGGTCATGCTGGAGGCCGAAACGCAGCTTCAGCAGGTGGGGGTTCCCGCTACCAGTATTCGTTTTGGCGGGATTTATGGTCCTGGACGAGATTATCTTTTACGACGCGTAAAAAGCGGTCAGGGATACCCAAAGACACCGGTTGTCTATGGCAACCGTATTCATGCCGATGATTGTGCCGGGATGTTGCACCATTTAATTGAGAAGGATCGCCAGGGAGACAATGTCGACACATTGTACCTGGGTGTTGATGATGATCCGGCACCCATGCATGAAGTGACTGACTGGCTGGGGAAGCAGCTGGCGATCACGGTGAAACCTGGAGACGATGTTCCTGCCCGTGGCTGTAAGCGTTGTTCCAATGCCCGGATAAAGGAAGCGGGTTATCGCTTCCTTTATCCATCCTTCAGAGACGGTTATCGAGCGCTGTTGGGGCTCAGATGAGTTCCAGAATGGCTTCCACTTCCACGGGAACCCCTTTGGGTAATTCTTTGACGCCGACGGCGGCCCGCGCCGGATAAGGTTGTTCGAAGTATTGTGCCATGACTTCGTTGACCAGCTGGAAGTTGCCAAGATCTGTCAGATAGATGGTAATTTTGGCTGCATCTTGCAGGTTGCCGCCGGCGGCTTCGGCAACGGCCTGCAAGTTGCGGAATACCTGATGGGTCTGGGTCGTGAAATCCCCTTCAACCACCTCCATGGTTTCCGGCACCAGTGGGATCTGACCGGACAGGTAGACTGTCGTGCCCACTTTGACAGCCTGAGAGTAGGTGCCGATGGCGGCGGGCGCTTTGTCGGTGTGGATAATCTGCTTGTTGCTCATAAGTCGAATCCTGGTTCACTGGTCGCTGTTTCTTGTTCGTAGAAAGACTATACCAAAGTTGGCGTATGCAGTGGGTTGCTCTACCCGGGCTTGTTTGAATTGATGCCTACGGATTCTCAATCGGCTGTGCGGTTAGGTGAGCAACTGCTTAACTTAGGGAGTGATATGAAGCGTTGATTGCGTGTATTCCAGGGAAGAGGCATGGCGCCAGTGAAACCGAATAAAAAGTCTGTCTGGGGTTATAGCCTGGTTGAGGTCGTGTTCGTGGTATTGATTTTGGCCATTATCATTCTCTATGCCTCGTTCACTTATAAGCTCAAGTTACGCACAAGACTGAAAATACGGCATTATTGCCGGTATGAAACACGATCTGATTGAGCTGTACTCTGACTACCTTCTGTCCTCTTTTGGCAAAACAACCTCAACCGGTTTGTCTAA
>MUIA01000226.1 GCA_002084115.1 Oceanospirillales bacterium LUC14_002_19_P2
TTGGCGTCCTCTGTATGGTTTGATTGCTTAACAGATTACCCCTGAGCTCTAAATAAATTCAAAGGCTCTGTAGCAACCCTCTGGTTACAGAGGTTATGCATTTATGATACGAATTCAGGTTTGTTTATTAAAGTAATAAATGTCGATGGCGAAATAATAATACGAGATTAAGCTTATAATTGGCTCGGTTCTTGCCGAATTTATTAGGCGAGCTAAATCTGAAAATGGACTTTCAGGGAGAAATGCAATGAGACTACATAGGGATGTTAAACAGCAGGGTTTTACCCTGATCGAATTGATGATTGTTGTTGCAATCATCGGTATTCTTTCTGCGATAGCGATTCCTGCTTACCAGGATTACACCAAGCGTGCTCACGTTACAGAAGGTTTGAACCTTGCTTCCGGTGTTAAGGCGGCTGTTGCTGAATACTATGCTACTGAAGGCGCATGGCCGTTGAATAACAGCAGTGCCGGTCTTGATGCTAGTATTACAGGTAATTCTGTCACAAGTGTAGTGGTTGCTAATGACACGATTACCATCACCTATAACACCAAGGTTGATAGCGGTAGTCCAACGTTAAAGCTTAAGGCTACACCCAACGCTAGTTCGATTACATGGCAATGCGGAGGCAATAGTAGCACCATCAATTCAAAGTACTTGCCTGCTAACTGTCGTGGTGGTGGTTCTTCTAAAACTTGGTCTACTACACCTGGTACTGGTAGTCCTTAAAGGTGACCTAAGTCCGTGCCCTTGTAAAAGGGCACGGACTTGCTATTTGGTGGAAGTGTTGTATTTGGTTTCAGTGAGTGCCCTTTCTTAATTCATGTGGATTTTCTATAGCTGTAATTGTTTATAAGGAATAGGCAAAGGCATGGGTGTTCGTGAATACTCTGTTAGCTATGGACCTGCTTCGAATTATTTCCAGTCATACTGAAAAATTGCTTTTCCTGATAATAACGGGGTGTGCCTTGTTCTTTCATGGTTACCCTGTTGATTGGTTGTTGCCTGTCGTTCTTGTTCTTGTTGCCATGTTGTTGCGTGGAATACGTGTAACGCAATGCCCTGTTTCTCTGTTACATGGTGTTTGTTTTTTCGCGCTGCTATTACTGTTTTTTTCTTCTTTCTGGAGTGGTAATCCTGATGCTTCTGAGGTCACTGCATGGCGATTGTCAGCTGCTGTATGGTGCTTTTTTCTCTTAAGTCACAGGGAGTGCGATAAAACCGTCCTGTTTTCAATCAGTCTATCTGCTCTCTGTGCAGCCCTGTTAGGGCTGGTGGAATATTGGCAGACCCTGACACGTGTAACCAGCCTTTTTTCCGATCCCAATGTGCTCTCTGCTGTGATGTATGTTGCCAGTTTTGTTGGGTTGTATTACTGGGTTTCTTCAACCCGTCAAGATAGCTGTCGTCCAGGAAAAGCTACGATGGCCTGTTTTTGGGCAGGGCAGCTCTTGCTACTACTTACCCTGTTTGCTACCGATTCGCGGGGGGGGCTGATTGCATGGAGTATAGGTGTCGTGGGTTTGCTGATCCTCAATGCAGTGACAGGGGCTGGCCATGCGCGGTTACTGAAGCAGTATTGCCTTATCAGTTTTATCGCCTGGTCAGCAATAACGATACTTCCAAGACTGTTAAACCTTGATGCTCCTGCTCGCTATTATGGTGACTTAGTCTCACTGAATGGTCGCCTGCCGATTTGGCAAGCATCTCTGCACCTGTTTGCTAATGCCCCCTGGCTGGGAAATGGGTTGGGTACGTTTCATGATCTTTACCCATCAGTACGCACCGAACTCATGACGGGGGGGAATCAGGTTCATAATGATTATATTGAGCTTCTGGTCGAGGGCGGCATTGTATTACTGTCGCTCTTTTGTTCGTGGCTGGTGCTTCATCTCTGGTTATTACTCAAAGTATTGTTACGAGGCGCGAAAGGCGGTTGTTCCGGTTTCGCTTTAGGTATTCTCTTATCCTGTAATTTGATGCTGTTCTTGCATGCTGCGGCCAACTTTATTGTTTATGTCCTCTGGCTGAACCTGGCAATGGGAATGGTGTTTGCCCTGATTTGCAGGATTGCCTGGCAAGAAGGCTATTTAAAACCGCCACAGTGGCATGTAATTCCGAAATTTTATAATTGGTGTGGTGGTTTTGCACTGTTGTTTATTACCGCGCCGTTCACTTTATCCGCTACAGGGATGTTTCTGTTTGATAGCACAAGGGAGCGTCCCCAATGGGTTGTCAAACTCACTGGGGATCTCTCGGCGCATGCTGTGATTTTGATGCTGTCGCCCAGCAACCAGACAGCGACAATTGATTTGATGAATCGACTCAAGGTAGCGATGGAGCAAAGCAATGATCGGCAGATACAGCATCGGATTTTCAGGCAAATATGGATAATGGTGAAAATGTTGCGTGAGGATGCGCCGTTTAAAGCGCGAAATCATCTGATTGCCGCGCAGCTGATTGATTACGCAGAGGCGAATGACATTCCTCTACCTGAGGATGCAGAAACCTTTGAGCAAGCCTGGGAAAAGGCCGTTACCCTGAATCCAGGCTATTTACAGGCGCATGTCGTCAAGGCGAAGCGTATCGAGCGGGAAGATGCAGACGCTGCATTCAGGTTGCTGATAGGGATAGGGCAGGGTTGGTTTCAGTTTGCGCCGGAAAAACAGGTACAGGATTACCTTCAAATGTTGCAGCATCTGATGGTGCGGCAGTCACTTCAGCGAGATAGTTGATGCCCGGATTCCTTGGCTGATTGTTTAAGCCAGTGAATCACTGTCTGAATTTCCTCAATCGACAGGTAGTATGTGATCTTTTCTGCCTGTTGCTTTCCGAGTGATGTCTGGTTGGCAATCTCGACTGCAGATGTATTAGTGAGCTGATCCCAGGTGTTGAAATAGGTCGCTAGCTGACGGGCTCGCTGCCTGCCAATCCCCGGAATGCTGAGAGCCACTAACTGACGTTCAAACGCTGGCTTCGGCGCTTCAGTCATTAATTGATGAAGGCGTGTGGCTTTTGATGGACTGACTGTACTGTATGTTGCGATCTTGGAAGGAGTTAATGTCAGGACGTCGGCGATTTCATTGATAGCGCCATTGGTTGTCAGTTCATTCAATAGGGGGATACCCAGCCCTGATATATTGAGCCCTTGCTTACCCACCAACCACTCGATGCGTGACAGAAACTGATGATGGCAGATTTTACTGTAACGAAGGCAGGTGAAGGGGGTATAGCGGGATTCGTCAGGCAGGTTAACGGAAGTGCGCTCCTTGGGACGATGAACAATCTTATCTAGTTTGGGAATCGCATTGCCTTTGAGTGTAATGCTTACCATATCCCCATGCGCGATGTTTAATGCACGTATTCGCTTAATGCTGCCAACGGGTACCTGTTTGATGGTTATGCCGGCCAGCAAGCTTGGTTCCAGTTGCAGGATGACGGTGATTTTTCCGGTTCTGCCAATGGTGAAGGTCATGTTCTTGATGGTCGTCACCGCATGTTCAGCAGGAAACTTCCAGGCTATGGCCCAGTGAGGAGCGGAAGCATTTTCACCAAGCTCTGTACGAACAGAGATGCGATCGGCTTTTATGACAATGCCATCCATAAGGAAAGGCATTGTTGCCTGTGATTGATGCAATTGTTCTCTCAGCGCATCAGCCTGGCTGAAATCCGATAATATCCAGGAATAGTCCGATAGTTTGAAGAAGCCCCAGTCCTCCAGTTGTTGATAGCTTTGGCTGTCGCTTTCCCTGTGATGTTCAATCCAGCGCCAGGGGAAAAAGTCGAGAACGGCCAGGTTGTCTGGCTCAGGCTGATCCGTTTGCAGCATGGCGGCGGTAAAGTGCCGGGCGCTGACATAGTTTGAGAGTTGACCTTTGACTAAATCCAGACGGGTGAACACCTCTCCATGCAGAACGACCTGTTCAGTAGTCTGTAGCTTTTTAGGAATATGGGGGGTTTTTCGAATCACTGGCAGGATATCCTCACCCCATTCGCCATCGCCCCGGGTGGATGCCTGTACTAATCGACCATCCCGATAGATCAGTTCAGCCGCTACGCCATCCACTTTTGGCTGAAGCAGCACTGGACTGCCAAGATGGTTTATGGCGCTGATAAACCGTTTAAGCTCCGGTTTTTCTTTGCCTTTCTGGAGACTGGTCATAGGGTGGATATGACGGATATTGCCAGAGGGGAGGCTTTTTGTGGATAAGGTATCCGCCAGGGCGGGCTGGCATTTTTTCAATACCTTTCGACGTTCTACCAGTGCATCATATTCGGCATCGGATATTTCCGACTGGTGTTCCTGAAAATAGAGACGGTCATGACGCTGGATAGTTTCGTCCAGTGATTTCAGTTCTGCAGACAGCTGCCTGGATGAAAGAGAATCACAAATATTCCCGAAAGTGTTCTCGATGCAAAATAAAAGCAGGAAGGCGGTTAAAACAGGATTTCTCATGGTGTATCCCCACCTGTATCAGGCAGGGATATCGGCAGGATAACGTCAGAATCAACCCGTTAGCTGTGATAACCGTCAGGGTTTTGTGACTGCCAGCGCCAGGCATCATTGACCATATCGTCCAGTGATTTTTCGGGAGACCAGCCCAGCTCCAGGCGCGCCTTGGAGGGATCCGCGTAGCAGGCGGCGATGTCACCCGGGCGACGGGCTACGATGTCATAAGGCACCGGGCGATCGGATGCCTGCTCAAAGGCATTTACCATTTCCAGCACGCTGTGACCCTGGCCAACACCCAGATTCCAGACTTGTACACCACAGTTTTCCTGTAGACGATGGATGGCGCAGACATGACCGCGGGCCAGATCCTGCACATGGATATAATCGCGGACGCCCGTGCCGTCAGGTGTAGGGTAATCATTGCCGAACACGTGCAGCTTCTCCCGCTTGCCAATCGCAACCTGGGCCACAAAAGGCATCAGGTTGTTCGGAATCCCATTGGGATCTTCACCGATCAGCCCTGATGGATGTGCGCCCACGGGATTGAAGTAACGAAGCAGGGCGATATTCCAGCTTCCGTCAGCTTTGTACAGGTCTGTCAGGAATTCCTCAATGATCAGCTTGGAGCGTCCGTAAGGATTAGTGGCTGACAGTGGAAAATCTTCTGTAATGGGCAGACTGGCGGGATCGCCATAAACCGTTGCAGACGAACTGAATACCAGGTTTCTGACTCCGTTATCTGCCATCTCCTGACACAGGGTAATGGTGCCACTGACATTGTTGTCATAATAAGCCAGCGGCATTTCGCAGGATTCACCCACAGCTTTCAGGCCGGCGAAGTGAATCACAGAGCTGATGGTGTTGTCCTGGAACAACGTATCCAGAAGCGGTCGATCACGGATATCGCCTTCAACAAAGCGAGGCGTCTTTCCAGTAATCTGTTCAACCCGACGCAGGGATTCAGCACTGCTGTTACACAGGTTGTCGAGAACCAGGACGTCATAGCCCTTTTCCAGCAGTTCAACACAGGTGTGGCTGCCAATATAACCGGCGCCGCCGGTCACGAGAATTGTGCTCATAAAACTTCCTTGGTGCTGTTAACCGGTAATGCGCATGGACAGGTCAACCGCCCGGCAATCCTTGGTCAAGACACCGATTGAAATATAGTCGACGCCGGTTTTTGCAATGGGGCGCAAGGTGGTTTCAGTGACACCTCCAGAAGCTTCGAGTTTTGCTTGACCGGCGGAAATCGTTACGGCCTGACGCAGATCCGGCAGCGTAAAGTTATCCAGCATGATGGTATCCGCGCTACCGGCCAGGGCCTGCTCCAGTTCCGTGAGGGATTCCACCTCGACTTCAACCGGTTTACCGGGTGCCTGCTGTCGGGCAGCGTCAATCGCTTGGGCAATACCGCCACAGGCGGCGATATGATTTTCCTTGATCAGGAATGCATCATAAAGGCCTATACGATGATTATGACAGCCGCCGCAGGTAACGGCGTATTTCTGGGCCAGTCGCAGGCCCGGAATGGTTTTTCGGGTATCCAGTAATCGGACGCCGGTTCCCTCGACCAGGTCCGCATAGTGTCGACAGGTGGTTGCCGTACCGGAAAGCAGTTGCAGGAAATTGAGTGCGCAGCGCTCCGCTGTCAGCAGTGAGCGGGCAGGTCCGTGCAGATTGAACAGGGTTTTATCGGCATTGACCTGTTCGCCATCGCTAACCAACCATTCCACCTCAATGCGAGGGTCGACCTGTTGAAACACCTCATTCACCCAATCACGACCACAGATAACGGCCGGTTCCCGGCTGATAACCCGGGCGCTGGCAATGGCTGAAGGAGGGATCAGGCCGGCGGTGATATCGCCAGTGCCAATGTCTTCGGCCAGTGCATTGCGGACATTCAGGGCGATGGCTTCCTGGAGCGCTTGTGATGTCTGGAATTCGGGGCTGCTACTCATGCTATACCTGTCTCCGGCTGAGGCGTGATTATAGCGAGAGTGTCGGGCGCAGACTATTGGCTGGCAGCATTGCTGAGTTTAAAAATGAGCGATTAAGGCAGGGCTGCCTCAATAATCGTGGGCATATGAGGTTTTTCAGACAGCCTGGACTGCTGCAGATTCAGGGTAATGGTGAATTCTGTGCCAATGCCCGGGGTGGATATGACGCTCATAGCGCCCTTGTGGTTGTTGGTTATGATGAAATAAGATACGGACAACCCAAGACCTGTGCCGGCACCGATATCCTTGGTGGTAAAGAAGGGTTCGAAAATGCGTTTGCGGGTGTCTTCGTCCATGCCTGCGCCATTGTCGCTGACCGTGATCAGGGCGTGGTTACCCTGCTTGCGGGTTCGGATGACAATTTTGCCCTGCCAGTTGGCTTCGGTACGGGCGTTGATGGCCTGGGCAGCATTCTTGAGCAGGTTCAATAAGACCTGCTGGATTTCATCGGTGATACAGGGCACGGCTGTTAACCGCTCGTCCAGATCCTGCTCCAGACTGATGCTCATGAAATCGAAACCTTTCTTCAGGTCAAAATCTGAACTGGCAATCTCAACGGTACGTTCAATAATTTCTGACAGGTTGGTCGGCGTCAGGGTTTTGCTACCACGACGACTGAACTGGAGCATATTCGAGACGATCTTCGATGCTCGCATGCCGGCGCTGTTGATATTATCGAGAAAACGGGTGATTTCCCGGTTTTCCAGATAGGCATTGAGCATCCCAAGCGGCAAGCCCAGTGCGTCGGCTTCCTTCTGGTTGGCGGGCAGGGTTGGGGAAATACGTCGTCGAATATTCTGTACGCCCTGAATGATGGCACCCAGTGGATTGTTGATTTCATGGGCCATGCCGGCTGCCAAACCGCCGACAGACATCATTTTTTCCGTCTGCACCATCATCTCTTCCAGCTGTAGTCGTCGGGTTATGTTATCAATGCGGATAACGGCGCCATTATTGTCATCCCCGCTCAGCGGGTAGATAACAAGATCCAGGTAATTTTCTCCGTCTGCCAGCATCAGCGGCAGCTTTTCCACCAGTTGTGAGGTTTGCAGATCCAGTGCCTGTTGCACTTTGGGCAGGCAGTTGGCCAAAAAAGGCATGAATGTACCCAGCGGCAGGCCGAGGGCGGCATCATGATCCATATCTGCCAGTTGGGTCGCGGCCTTGTTGCATTGGGCGACCAGCAGCTGCTCATCAACGGCAATCAGGGCCGATGGCATGGAGTCTATGATATTGTTGAGGTAGTTCTGGAAACTGGTCAGCTTGTGTTCGGCCCGTTTACGGACCTTGACCTCAAGCTCCAGTTTTTTGTTGGTCATGTGGGTTTCGATGGCCAGTGCCTGGGCTTTCATACTGGCCTGTTCCGCCTTGTCACGGGCACTGGTGAGTAGCTGGTCCCGTGCTTCTATGCGGCTGAGCATGGTGTTAAATGCCTGGGCCAGAATACCGACTTCATCGTGGTAAAACTTCTGTGCACGGACGCCGTAGTTCTCTTCAATGGAGACGGTATTGGCAATCCTGATGAGGTGCAGAACCGGCTGGGTAATGTAACGGCGCACCAGGCGGGCAGCGGCACTGGTTAACAGGAAAATAAAGACGAGGATGATCAGTACGGCGATGGTCATCCCGGCGTAGAAATCCATGGGCAGTGAGGGGTCAGTTTCAATATAAAAGGTGACCGTTCCTCCATCGGCCAGATCAACCCGTGCTATATGCTGTGTTTCATGGCTGATTTGTTCCGGCGCTGTCTCTGGGATATTCGGAATATGCCCTTCTGAATCACGCGTTGCGTATAAATGTCCATTCGTATCATAGAGCGCGATACTGTTGATCAGTGAATACTCACTGGCCGCTTCCAGGACTTCAGCCGCTTTTTCCGGGCTTTTCAGCAGGGTATTGAGGACCGGTTCTTCCGAGAGGATTCGGGTGACTGCCTGAACGCTGGCTGGTACAAAATTGTTGCGGGAAACCAGGTAGGCAGAAAGAATGAGCGTTGTGCTGGCAATCAGGGCCACCGCCAGTACGACGCTGACCATGACCAGTATCAGCTTGCGGCTGATAGGCAGTCGCGAGAGGTAGTCATTCAGTCCGGACATGGTGCCTGATGCCTGGTTGCCAATCGGATATCAGTGCTAGGTTACACCGCTCGTTGTCCGCATGGGAACCCGCTGATTAAAACCTGTCCAATGTTTAATGAATACCCTGTTGCTTCAACTGTTCCATCAGGGCGTGATGGGAAGGCAGTTCCATCCCGACTTGTCTGGCCTGGTCCAGCAGAAAACCATTGATGAATGGTAACTCTGTCAGGCGTCCGTGGCTGACATCCTGGAATGTGGAGGAATAGTTATTGGCGGTGCGTTGGAGGACTTCCCGGGTTTGTTCCTGCAGGTTGATATCGCAGCGGATTTTGAGTCGCGTCATCAGGTGGGTTGTTTCTTCGCACAGGTCTTTTACCTGCTGCCAGCGGTTCGGGCAGGATAACAACTCTTCATTCCGACACAGATAAACGGCCGTCAGTCCATTGATGGCACTGTTGATGGCGAGCTTCAACCAGAGACGTTCCTGTATGTTATCGCAAGGATGAATCGTTAAACGGTTGATTGACATTAACTCGGACAGTGGCGTCTCAGAGAATGGTGCTTTAGAAGGATCGAGTGGACCGATCCAGGTTTGTCCGTGCCCGGCATGGTGTACTGTCCATCTTGCCGGGTTTTCCGGATTCTCTGTGGCTTTCCAGGCGCCGTCTGTAGTGGTACCGGCCCAGACATTATGCCCTTCCAGCAGTGTGTTGACGGCTTCCTGACTGCCCATGCCATTTTGCAGCAATAAAACGATAGCGTCATTGGCAAGATGGGGAGCAATATCACAGACAGCCTGAAGGGTATCCCGAGCCTTTGTTGCGACAATCAAACGCTTTATTGGGGACTCAATATGGTGTTTGTCAGCAATGGCAATAGTGAATAATTGACGACGATGGTCATCAGCCAGTTCCAGCTCAGGCTGTAGATGTGTGGATTTTCCGGCTATTTCCCGCAGACGTTGCTCCCGTAGAATCAGAGTGCATGACTTTCCGCTTTCTCTCAGGCTGGCTGCCCAGAGACAGCCAATGGCACCTGCGCCGAGAATAGTCCAGTGATCCGCCATTCAGTACTCCACGGTTAAAACGTCACCTGTCGTTCTACGGTGATGACAGCGTTTAAGAAAATTTTTTCTCAGCGGGAACTATAACGCCTGAAGGTTGTCAGTTGTCTATAGTTGTTAAGCCCATTTCTGTTGTTTGTGAGTTGTATCTTGAGCACTTTCATGACGAAGAAGAACCTGATTTTACTGGCGGTTATACTGCTGGGTGTTTTTGCTGTTGTTCAGCTGGATGTCGATGACCGGCTTTATGACTGGTACCTGAACAAGACAACCCCGGAGACTGTCCGGGAAGATGCTATCTGGCTGCCGGATTACCAGGTGGTGACCGAAGCAAAAACGCTGGCCGGCATCAATAATAATGCATCGGGCGTGATCTGGGATCCATTAACGAAAACATTGTTTATGGTGCTCAATGGTCCCAACCAGATTATTGAAATATCGCTTGATGGTGATGTGATCAGGCGGATTCCCCTGGAAGGTTTTGAAGATGTCGAGGCGATCGTCTGGGTGGGTGGTGATCAATTCGTGATCGATGATGAGCGGCATCAGAGTTTGATCAAGGTAACGGTGACACCTGAAACTTTGGTGATTGTCCGTGAAGACTGCCCGAGTTTTACGCTGGATATGGAAGCGGGTGATAACAAAGGCTTTGAAGGGGTGGCCTGGGATCCGAAAGATGATGGCATCTTTGTGGTGCGGGAACGTGATCCCATGCGGCTCTATAAAATTCATGGTTTGGTCGGTGGAAAGCAGCCGACGACCATGCGTGTCGAGAAATCAAAAGTGCTCAGCGAAGGCGCCAAAGCCTTTAGTGATGACCTTTCCGGTTTGCACTTTGACCCAAAGACCCGTCACCTGCTGGTATTGAGTCATGAGTCGCGCCTGTTGACTGAAATGGATGAGCAGGGAAATCCTGTCAGTTTTCTGGAACTGGCCCATGGATGGCATGGCTTGAAAGAGAATGTGCCCCAGGCGGAAGGTATTACCATGGATGATGCTGGGAATCTCTACCTGATCAGTGAACCTAATCTGTTCTATAAATTTAACCGCAAGACGCAAGGGCAATGAGTCGCTGTTTTATGATGCTGTCATTACTTTGCCGGTGATGTTGCTAAGGCAGATAATACCGCTATGTATGATGATTACCGGTAGTTTTGTATCCGCTGATGTGATCATGATCGACCTTCTATACTCAGGCGATACGTTCTGAAATCAGCGAGGTTGAAGCGTCATGAGTGCGCATGTATATAAGAAGGTGGAAATTGTCGGCAGTTCCGAAACCGGTACGGATGATGCCATCCGCAATGCGATCGCCAGGGCATCACAAACCCTGAAGCATATGGACTGGTTTGAGGTGGTTGAAACCCGCGGGCATATTCAGAATGGCAAGGTGGCACATTATCAGGTCACGCTGAAAGTGGGCTTTCGGCTGGAATGACGGTGTTATATCGTACGCTTTGTACGGTATAACAGGCCATTGGGCAGGACCGCCCTTTAGGCTAGAATCGTGCCATTGAATCGACAAAGGGAGACAGGCGAATGCCGTCATTCGATATTGTGTCTGAAGTGGATATGCATGAACTCAGCAACGCGGTGGACCAGGCCAACCGTGAATTGTCCACACGCTTTGATTTCCGTGGTATTAATGCATCGTTTGAACGGAACGACACAACCATCACCATGACTGCCGATGCGGATTTTCAACTCAATCAGATGTTGGAAATTCTGCAGGTGAAAATGCACAAACGGGATATTGATATCAAGTGTCTTGAGGTGAAAGATCATTACGGTTCCGGCAAGCAGGTCAAGCAGGAAGTGATCATCCGCCAGGGGCTGGATAAGGATCTCAGCAAGAAAATCACCAAGATGATCAAAGAAGCCAAGATGAAAGTTCAGGCGGCTATTCAAGGTGAGAAAGTGCGCGTCACTGGCAAGAAGCGGGACGATCTGCAGGAAGTCATCGGCATGCTACGGGAAGCCAAGCTGGAAATGCCTCTGCAATATGATAACTTCCGTGACTGAGATGCTTTGATCATCCTGTGATGATCCCATGAATAAACGGCGCCTGTACTACCCGGTTATCGGGGCTGGCGCCGGGCTTCCCCCGTTTAAATGACAATAAACCTGATCCAGCTGGATGGTTCCCGTGTCCGAACAAGCCGCAAACCCCATGTCCGACAGGACACCGGAACAGACCCGCTCATGGCGTGAAGCCATTCGCAGTTGTTTTCATCCCCGTGTCATCAGCATGCTTTTTCTCGGTTTTTCTGCCGGGTTACCGTTGCTGCTTATTTTCAGTTCGCTCTCTATCTGGTTGCGGGAAGCGGAAGTGTCCCGGTCGACGGTGACGTACTTCAGTTGGGCAGCGCTCGCGTATTCGTTCAAGTTTGTCTGGGCGCCGCTGGTGGATCGCTTGCCTTTGCCGTTTCTGACGCGATGGCTGGGTCGACGTCGAGGCTGGTTGTTGCTGGCGCAAGTCGCGATTGTCGGTGCACTGCTTTTTATGGCCGGGAATGATCCGCTTCACAACTTGGCGTTGACGGCGATTGGTGCAGTCATGCTGGGCTTTTCTTCAGCCACCCAGGATATCGTGATAGACGCTTACCGGATTGAAGCGGCTGACAATAATCTGCAGGCTATGATGTCTTCCAGTTACATGGCAGGCTACCGGATCGGGATGCTGGTGGCGGGAGCCGGTACGCTGAAATTGGCCAGTGCCTTTGGCGGTGCCGATGGTGGATATAGCTACATGGCCTGGTCGATGGCCTATGTTTGCATGGCAGGCATGATGGGTGTGGGCATCCTGACCACGTTGCTGATACCTGAGCCGAAGGCGAACCAGAACGGTAGCCTCTCCGGTGTCTATAACACACAAGATTATCTGCGCTTTTTGGGTTTGTTTGTTTTAACGGCGGGCGTCTTTGTTGGCAGCTTCGTACTGTTTTCAAGCGTTGTTGCGGCAACGAAAAGTGCAATAGAAGCAGGTCCCTTGAGCGGATTTCTGTTGGAAGCCGTGCGTATTGTTATCAGTGTTGTTATTGCCTTGCTGGCAGCCAGGCTGCTGATCGGCATGCAGCTGGTGTCCCGGCACATGGTGCGTGAAACCTATATTGCACCGTTTACGGATTTCTTCACCCGCTACGGTAAAACGGCGTTGTTTATTCTGGCGCTGGTGGGAAGCTACCGCATTGCAGACATTGTGATGGGCGCCGTCGCGAATGTGTTTTACAGCGATATGGGCTACACCAAGGATCAGATCGCGAATATTACCAAGACGTTTGGCTTATTAATGACCATTGCCGGTGGCTTTGTCGGTGGTGTTCTGGCCATCCGTTTTGGGGTATTGAAAATGCTCTGGGTGGGGGCGTTGCTGGCCGCGATCACGAACCTGTTATTTGCCCTGATTGCGGGTATGGCGCCTCAGTCGATGCTATTAGCCGTCGTGATTGCTGCCGATAACCTCAGCGGCGGTGTGGCAACGGCGGCATTTGTCGCTTATTTGTCCGGTCTGACCAACCGCGCGTTTACTGCCATGCAGTATGCCGTGTTCAGTTCCCTGATGACTTTGTTACCCAAGATCCTGGCCGGTTACTCCGGTACGATGGTGGATGCTTTGGGCTATCAGACCTTTTTTATCGTGACGGCGATTATGGGGCTGCCGGTGCTGGCGCTGGTCAGTTGGATTATCCGGTTGGAACGCAGCAAGCCGTCAGAATAAACGGATAGGGCAGAGCAAGGCGTGTTAATCCACGCCATTCCAGCCGTAGGTGGCCAGGGGCACTTTTTCCCCGGTGAACTCAATACCTTCCTGTTCGAGGCGTGACTGTTCCTGGTATTTATTGCTGTCCAGTGGAAAAGAAAGTTCTCCCCTGCTGTTTATCACACGATGCCAGGGCAGGTCTGAGCCCCGGGGCAGCTGGCTGAGTATACTGCCAACGGCACGAGCCTGTCGGGGGAATCCGGCCAGTTCAGCCACCTGGCCATAGGTAGCGACACGGCCCTGAGGGATTTTGCTGACAACCAGCCAGATTTGCTGGTGTCGGTTCAGGATCATCAAGGAATCCAGTCTCTGTTAACCAAACAATGTCTTATCCGGCATTATCGGTCTCTGTGGTCGTATTGCCAAGTTGAACTATTAGATGATGAGTCGCAGGATTTTTGGTGCTTTTACAGGTTGGCGGATGAAAAGTGAGGGATTGCAACAGAAATAGCCTTTAGAAGACGATTGATTTGTATAGATCAAAACTTCTGAAGGATCAGACATGTCGGCAACCCCAT
>MUIA01000337.1 GCA_002084115.1 Oceanospirillales bacterium LUC14_002_19_P2
GGGGTTGCCGACATGTCTGATCCTTCAGAAGTTTTGATCTATACAAATCAATCGTCTTCTAAAGGCTATTTCTGTTGCAATCCCTCACTTTTCATCCGCCAACCTGTAAAAGCACCCTAAAAACAGAATCAAGGGTTATAACGGTTACCTAAAGCAAGCTCTGATAGCGATAAAACGGCAGAATTCAGGAACTTCCAATGAACCTATACTGTCGAAAATATAATAAACACTCTATCGATTGATGAACCCTTATATTTGTAGCAGAAAGCACGGTGAGATTAGCAGATAACTCAATACAACCTGCCCCTCTCAAGACCAGATTGCCAGGCAGTGACTCTAATAGCACACACCACGCATTCAGACAGGTCAGGAGCATTCAACCTGAAAGATCATACTGTGGCATGCTAAAAGCTTGTCTAAATGCCATATGTGCATGTTTAAAGTCAATTTTTTGTTGCTGTATCAAGAAAACGCGCCCAGTAAATACCAACCTGATTACTCATCAAACAGACGCCTCCCCTCATTGTAACAGTGATAAAAGTCTGGCATCAGGCGACCTTTCGAGTGGTAGCAGTCATGAAGATAGTGAATCAGTCAATCTGTCCATTGCTACAACGAGCTCAGCTACCCTTCCCAGAGAATATCCAAATGGATACTGGGAGGTTCTCAGTGACGATCCGAATAATAACCAGGATTCGGATGATTGCCGAGATCAAATAGACATTCATCAAACCACTGAGGATTTTGCTAACACGACGGAAATGGCTACTGGAGATCTGGATCAGTTTGTCACACTCAGTAATATCTCAATGATTGAATGCGATGATCAATACATTATTGAACTTGATCATTTGATTCTTGAAGAGCTGCGAAAATTACCAACATATCCAACAGAAGATGACTGGAACAGCTTTTACAACAGCATTAAAACATTTTGCACCAACGCACTTGGTCTAGAAACTAGGACTTTCCAGACATTCGTAAACTACTTCAGGCCACGTAGCAGTAGTGAAAAAAACATCAATCTACACCTTTTAACATTTATCGCACAAACTTTGCTGCAATTTACCACGGCCAATCCAAGAGAACAGGAACGCTATGATGAGTGGCTAATATCACGAACAGGAAATCAAAGAAGCTTATCAAGAAGCGTTAAAAATAAGCTCGAGCAGGTAGTGACAGACCTGAACGTTGAAAATCTCTATAAACAGTTGTTAAGGAAACGTACAACAGCGATTACCCTGAGTGTAAATAATGGAAAAGACGATTCAGCAAGTTATTCACCTGAAGACATACAGATTTTGAAACAAAAAATAATGACAATGATCGAAATCCAAATGTCAGCATACATGAAAGAGTGCGAGGAAGAGGCAGGACAAGGCATGGAACAATACAAGGAATACCGTCTGCCTTGCCTATTCATTGGAGACGGAAAAGATCTTGCGCGAATCTCTTATACATTTCAGAGTGATGATGGTACCGAACGTAATCATCCAAACAACAAACGTTGGAATAAACTGAGTTTTGAAGAAAAGCAAGAATTTGCCGTCTCAGAAATTGCCCGACTGGTAAATGGCAATGAACGTGCAATGCAACATATTTGTAGATATGCCAATCAGAACATGACCATTGGCATACAAAATGGCCTTGCCGTTGGGCTTCTGCAATCCTCTTTTGGTGAAGGAACGTTAATTTCCGGAAGCGCAGGTTCCTCTATTACTATCGCGAAAGACACGGAGTCGAATAACATCATCCTCACTTATAGACTTTACCGTCGGCCGGCTATTTTATGGAATAACTTATTCGGCGAAGCATTATTCATAAGCGAGCAACGAGATCGGGAAAAGTGGGAAAACACTTCACTGATAGATCTCACGTTTTCAATCATCCTTGATCCCTATGCCAACTACGATCCGACGCAAATTCGTTGCGTCGATTTGCAGAGTACTATATTCCTCCCATAATAAGGAAATCGAATACAGCATATCGTTTTGTTTCAATGCAGGGGGGAGCGGCTCATTGGATCAACTGGATACCTGCCGTTTTACCAATACTGAGTGGCTCAATAGTGAATTCTATCGCACAGGCCATCTGCGTCACGGACGCGTCGTTCATACCTGTTCAACACCACTGACAACCGAAGCCAGAACCTCCTTTCTTCTGCGCCTTAAACTGGCTTTCAGTGAAAACCATTACCCGCAGCTATCCGATAACCTGGTCATGAAGTTAAAACCTGGTCTCGCCGGTATGACTGAAGTCGCTTTTTTTCAGTTACTTCAGGCTCACTCAATCCAATGCCCTGACATCATACCTGCCCTGTTATGGGGGTATGACTCAACAAACAGCCTCAGCTATTTGCTTATGGAGGATAAGACGCCCAGCCATATTGTCATGCAAACCCAGCAGGAAGCCTGTCGAATGAAACATGTGCCTGACGACCGGCAGGTATACGCAGCGCTCAAGAGCCTGGCCTGTTTCCATGGCGCATGCTGGAAACAGGATTTACTCACTGAGGCAGCGCCCATTCTCGGGCGGGGCTGTTTCTGGAACCGTGAACAGCAATTTGCCACGAATCAGCCCCTCAGGCAGCGGGAATTTGCTGCATTTCATCAAGCCGTGCAGGCTTGGTTTCCTGTAGAACAGTTACAGCAAATCGCCACAATTTTGCCTCAGCTACTAACACTCTGGCGCAACCACCTTCAGACAAGGCTGGACAACCTTCAGCAGGTCACAGTGGTTCATGGCGATTGTTACTTCCGGCATTTTTTTTATCCCAGCGCGGATGGCAATCACCCTGTGTATCTCTTTGATTTTGACCAGGCAACGGTTCAGACACCCGCTTACGATCTCGTACAGTTGCTCGTCAGCTACTGGATACCGGTGACAAGACGCCAGGATCAACGGGAAAAGCGGCTACTGCAACACTATCATGCTGCGCTACTTGATGCAGGCGTGGAAGATTACAGCTTTGAACAGCTCATGGACGACTATCGCTTAATGGTCATTTTTCAGCTATTTGCCGCCATCAAGGAGCAGGTGAGAGGATGTGCAAAACCCTTGTGGCTAAACCGGCTACTGTGCCTGCTTGGCGCCTTTGAGGATCTTGAATGCCGGCAACTGCTCAGCTGATACGACTGATCCCCTGAAATTTGCCGCCATCATCGTAGCGAATCTCGAATCGCCCATAGATACCTTGATGCGAAACAAACTCCAGCAGGATATCGTAAGGTACGCTGATACTCTGACCGTCGTCCGTGTACGCCTGAACCCGGTTCTTTTGCCCCATATAATATTGCTTGACCTGCTCAGATGTCAGGTTAACCGTAATAATGGCCTTGTTTGCCATGACACTCCCTGTTATCGATTTTGCCTATCTGTTTACAAGCTTAAAAACTGATTTACGCCTCCGCAAACAGTAATCAGAAGACTGTCTGTCTACGCAGCTGTTTATTTCGAATCGAAATAGGAAAAAAAGTTCAGATTAGCGACAGTTTCTTACTGGATGGCACGAAAGGGAGATTCCGCTTCTATGCCATCCATGTTTTTGCTGCTCAAGAGGCTGTTGATTAGCCCAGAGGACGAATACCGACCGCCTGACGAACCTTCGCCAGACGGGCTGACGCTTCATTACGGGCCTTGTCAGACCCCTTGCGCAGCTCCTGCTCGACATAGCCAGGATCCTGCATCAGCTCCTCGTAACGGGCACGGGGGCCGACCAGATGGTCGTTCAGGTATTCAAACAGTTCCTGTTTCAGCTGTCCCCAGCCTGCGCCTTCTTCATACTCCCGACGTTTGGCCTCAATTTCATCGGCCGTCGCGAAAGCGGACCAGATCTCAAACAGTGTGCAGCTGTCCGGGTCTTTGGGTTCACCGGGCTCCAGGCTGTTGGTCTTGATCTTCATGATCAGCTTACGCAGCTTTTTCTCCGGCACAAACAGCGGGATGGTGTTGTTGTAGCTTTTGCTCATCTTGCGACCATCCAGGCCACTCAGGACGGCTGTCGTCTCACCCACCACGGCTTCCGGCATGGCAAACAGTTCGCCGTAATGGTGGTTGAAACGGCCGGCAATATCACGAGCCATTTCCAGGTGCTGAATCTGATCCTTACCGACAGGCACCTTATGGGCGTTGAACATCAGGATATCCGCAGCCATCAGCACGGGATAGCTAAACAGGCCCATGGTGATGCCTTTATCCGGATCCTTGGCACCGCTCTCTTCATTTTTCTGCACGGCATCCTTATAGGCGTGGGCGCGGTTCATCAGGCCCTTGGCAGTCATGCAGGTCAGAATCCAGCATAACTCAGGAATCTCCGGGATATCTGACTGCCGGTAAAACGTCACCCGATCAGTATCCAGGCCCAGCGCCAGCCAAGTTGCTGCGATCTCGCGGGCAGACTCATGCACGCGTTCCGGATCCCAGCACTTGATCAACGCATGGTAATCCGCCAGGAAAAAGAATGATTCCGTATCATCCTGCTGGCTGGACTTGATGGCTGGACGAATCGCCCCGACGTAATTGCCGAGATGAGGCGTACCGGTCGTGGTAATACCGGTGAGGGTTCTGATCGTGCTCATGGGTGACAATAAATTCCTGTCGCCAGTCGAGAAAGGGTCGGATTATAAGAGAAACAGGGAGGCATTTCCCGCAATCCTTTAACGCTTTGATTTATATAACTATTTAGCGGAATGCAAAACAGGGAATTTGGGATCAACTCCCCTCAAATACCCCCTGAAAACCCTGCCAATGATCCCAATTTGATCCCAAAATAACCACTCAAACACTGCGCCGGAAAAAAGGCAGGTCAGGCGTCATCGTTTTTACATCGCCATGTTCAACAATGGCCCTGTTACACGCAGGTACCGTTTCCCCATTCACAATAGCGATCGATCCGTCGCGCATCTGTACGGTACTCGTCCCGTTACCATTATTGCTAAGGAGGCTGTCGCGAAACCAGTATCAACGGGTAATATACACACAGCTGCAGATAGCCCGTAACGACCAATGACAACAAAGCAAAAAATTGACCTCTGCCGAACTCCACAATTCGATTTTTTC
>MUIA01000259.1 GCA_002084115.1 Oceanospirillales bacterium LUC14_002_19_P2
AAAATGGGAAAACTGGAAGCAAATGAACACCTGGTCTAAAAATCAGGTTCGCCAATACGTAAGGTGTCGGGGGTGTTCAAGCAAACCAGAATCGGTGTTCAAGTTAACCAGAATTTGCAATAGTGCCAATTCGCTAGAATGAGGGCGCAGAGAATGCGAATGTTGAGTCTTGCTCGGTCATATGCCTAAGTCGTTACCGCTTTCTGTCGAGGTACATAGAGGAAGGAGCCTGGATGGTCTGAGAGTTTTTCAAGGTAGGTGTCACGGCGTTGAAGCCGGTTCTGCTTCATCCCGGCCACCCAGGGCTTGATGGCATTGAATTCAGGCAAGGGGTGCCCCGGGCTGAGTAGAATAAACAAGGGTAACGGCGTGTTGATTTGTCCCGGATATTGGGTGCGAAGTGCTTTATCGCTTCGCCTGCGCGTTTCTATATTGTCCGGCCAGCTCAGATTGGCGCGCAGATGGGGTGCAAGTGGGCGCTTGATCACAACGACGGTTTCTGTAGGCATCTGCTCCAGCTGTTTTATGTCATTCAGTATCATCTGGCTGGGTGTGAATTTGTCTTTCAGGTGCTGAATGGCTGTTTCTGCAGTCAGCCTTACAGTGCCGTGAGTGCCTGATGCCCAGCTGAAGCCGACGCGTGCCGGCGCTTCTTCAAATAGCTTGATCTGGCGATAGCATTGAACGAAGTGCAGATGCTGGATTTTCAGGTGTCCCAGTAAGCCATCTCGTAACTCCTTTGAACTGAAGTCCGTCATCTTGATGGATTCACCAAACAAGTGGCGATAATGCAGCATGGCTGCCTTGAAATCTCCTTTGCTTCGGTTAAAGACATGCCCCAGTTCCAGCGTGTTTTCGGAGATGCCAATCAGTCCTGTGAGCTTTAGTGTTTGCTGGCGCTGTTGTTCATTCTGGTATGTCAGGCAGCTTGCTGCATGTGCTGCCTGTTCCCGTGCTGAACTTGATGGTGAGTGGTCCTGTTCCATAACCCATGCGGGCAGGTCTTGATCATGATTAACTGCATCACCAAACATCCTTGCATCATCGATCAGCGAGAGGAGTGTATCTCTTACAGCAAGTCGAGCTGCAGTTTTCAAATTAGACATAATATACAATCATCTATCTTGACCCATTCTTTGTACTCCTGAGAGACCTGTGAAGCAACAGGCAGGTATAAGAATCATATCAAGACCATTTGATTTCTGGTGGTTGATAGGCCAACAGGTTGTCGAGCAGCGACTGGATCTGGGAATTAATAACCAGCATATTGCGATAGGATGGCTCAAGAAATGCCTGCTGCTCCATATGAGCAATGAACTGTGCCAGCAGGTCAAAATAGCCGGCTACATTGAAAAAGGCGCAGGGCTTGCGATGATAGCCAAGAATTCCCCACGTCCAGGTTTCAAAGATCTCCTCCATGGTGCCAGCGCCGCCAGGTAGGGCGATGAAACCGTCAGATAAGTCAGCCATCAGGGCCTTGCGCTCGTGCATATCTCTGACGACATGTAGTTGGGTCAATCCCGGGTGAGCCAGTTCACGGGCTTTGAGTGGCTCTGGAATTACTCCAATCACCGACCCACCGGCCTCCAGTGTCGCGTCTGCCAGAATACCCATTAAGCCTACATGGCCACCGCCATACACCAGTTCTATATCTCTTTTGGCTATTTCTTTGGCTGTCAATCTTGCTGCTTCAGCATAAACAGGCTGGTTGCCAGAGGCGGCTCCACAAAAAACAGCTAAGCGCATAGAAAGATCCTCCCTTCTTGTAGTCTGATAGAGAAACATCAGGAAATGACGGGGGAATGATGCAAGATCGCCCCCTATGTTCTTTCAGGCAGCATATATAGGGTTAGATTTTGGGCGGATATAAAGGTGTTTGTTTTTCTTGCCACCAAAGCAGTAGGGGTGACATTGCCCTGTTAATCGGAACTTTTTAGTCCAATAAGCCTCTAATCCCATAAGCAAGCATAGTTTGCTCGCCAACGATCAACATGAAGCATAAGGATTTGCAGGACAGAACTGCATCGGCTCCATGAGTTTTTCAAGGGTTTTCCCTGAAATACCACCATTTAACGGACTTGTGGTGTACATCTCGGTATTGGCTTTGTTGTGCGTGCATCCTGCAATCCGGTTTGGTGCTGGGTGTGACATTAGTTCTATGTTTTAACGGTGTCAGGGAGTGCAATATGTCATTGATGATACGATTGATAAAATCTCGGAGAGAGAAACGGCTGTCGCAACAGGCGCTGGCTGATCTGATCGGGGTGTCCAGAAGTGCGCTGGCTCAGTGGGAAACCGATATGAGTCGTCCCAGCCTGGATAATTTACGCAAAATTTCTGAAACATTGGGTGTGTCGTTTGAATGGATAGCAACAGGGCGAGGGAACCAGTACATCACCAGTAATACTGATGATATCAGTGATGATGAACTGGATGGTGAAATCAATCGCCTGCTGGGGCGCTTGAATCCGCGTCACAAGAAAGCATTGTTGGATGTGATCCGCGTAATGCACTAAACAATGAAAATATCAGATACAAAAAAGCACCGGTATGGTGCTTTTTTGTTGCGGACAACAACCTTAGTTGTTGACTGCGTCCTTCAGCTTGCTTCCCGCCTTGAACTGGGGGATTTTAGCGGCAGGAATGTCGATCTCGGCGCCAGTCTGCGGGTTACGGCCCTTACGTGCAGAGCGGGTGCCAACACCGAAAGTACCGAAGCCGATCAGCTGAACGGACTCACCGCGAACCAGGGCTTCCTGGGTAGAATGCAAGAATGCATTGATGGCCATTTCGGCCTTGCTCTTGGGCAGATCTGCCTGTTCAGCAACTGCTTCAATCAGCTCTTTTTTGTTCATGTCGAGTCCTGAAAATAACTACAGCCAAAGGTGCAAGGCGGGCGATAATACACGAAATAAATTGAGGCTCATAGCGGTTTAACCCTTATTTTTAGCGACTTGTCATAAGACCATGGTCACGTGTCAGCTGTTTCAGTCGGTGTTTTTCCGGGGTGTAATATTGTTGTGTCGTGGTGATGGATTCGTGTCCGGCAAAAATGGACAGGTCTTCAATGTCCATGACTTTTGCCAGATGTGATAACGCTGTGTGACGCAGTGAGTGGAACGTTTTACCCCTTAATCGATTGGCAAGGTCCGTATCCTGTGGCTCAACGCGACGAGCGCAGTGCTCCATGAACTGGCTGAACCATTTTCGGATCTGACGGGGTGTCATGGAACGGTAGCTTTCAGCGTTGGGTGTGGCAGGGCAGAGCAGAGGCGCCAGGGGAAAGCTGTCCCTGGCAAAATCAGACAGGCCATGAAAACGGCGATACTGAATAATCGCCTGAAGCATGTGTTCGTTGACGGGCAGCGTACGCAGTCGACGACCTTTACCGTGTATTTCAAGGGTCAGGTCGCCTTGGTTGTCAGTGCGAATATTCTTGCAGGTATGGTGTGCGAGTTCTGACTGCCGCAGAGCAGCGCCGTAAGTAATGGCAATGACATAGTGCAGGCGTGCTTTTTCCTGCTGCTGTCGTTTGGTTTTCTCGGGATAGCTGGTAAGGGAATCTAGCAGTGCCTGCCATTCATCCTCAAAGAAGTACCGTGGCTCACTATGGCCACGTGCAAACTTTTCACCGGTTTTATCAAAACCGCTGACTGGGTTTCCCTGGAGATAACCTGTTGTGTGGAGATAGCTGAAAAAGCTGCTGAGAACGGTAATGATCTGGTCAGTGCTTTTGCCTGGTTTGACCGGATTTGGGAAATACACTTTTTGCGGATTGTTGTGGTCAATGCCCGGTTGACGCCAGTGTGGCCAAGGCGCCTGCATGAAATGCACGTAAGTTTCTACATCGGCAACCGTAATGTCAGCATAGCCTTTAATCAGTTCCTTGCGAATAAAGGCCGTGAAACGTACCAGTTCACGAGTGTAACGGCGCAGCGTCTCATCAGAGCGTCGTGCAGCACGGCGCAGGAACAGGCTGAGAGCCTCCTTGTCCGATGAAACGCCCAGCCGGTTGTGGCTCGTTCGCGTTTCAGAGACAACGTCGTGTGTTTGGGAGAGTGTTGAAATGTCATGCATGGCGAGACTATATCAGCGACTCAGGCTGACTGTCTTCAGGTCTCAGCGTGACAGGAACGCTTCAACGGCATCATTGAAGGCAACCATCTGATCGGCGGGTGTGCCGTGTCCGGAATCTTTGATGGTATGGAGTCTGGCTTCCGGAATAGTATTGCAGCATGCCATGGCGGAGGTCAGTGAAAAGAAATCCCGATCCCCACGGATAAATAGTGTCTCAGCGGATATGTCCGGTAGCCAAAGTGACAAGTCTGTGGCTATCAGGCTGTCGAGACAGGCCGAGAGTAACTTTGGATCGTTCTCCTGCCAACGTTGTCGTAGAACCTCTCTGACAGGATGAAGATGGTCTCCAGGCAGTAAAGAATGCACCATTATTTTGGCCAGTGTTGGCATCGGGATTAGTGGCATTAGACGGCGAAATTTAAGCAGCGTTCGATAGGGTAGTGTCGTGTGATGCAAGGATGTCGCTGTATTAACTAGAATGAGTTGCTCGACCCTAATCGGATATTTGGCAGCCAAGGCCATAGCCACCATGCCACCCATGGAAATCCCCATGACATTGCAGGCTTCAATGTTCAGGCTTTCTAGAAGATGGTGCATATCATCCGCCATCACCAGGATACTGTAATCAGCAGCGGCGCCGGTTTTTCCATGACCCCTTAAATCCACCAGAATCAGTTGGTGTTGTTTTTTCAATGTGGGAATTTGCAGTTGCCAGTCCTGCATGCTGGAGGCAAGCCCATGGATCATTAGTAGGGGCTTGCCTTCGCCGATCACATCATAATGGAGTTCCGTTCCATTAATGCTTGCCTTAGGCATACATTGCCTCCGTTCTACTGTTAACTGTAGAACGGTTGGCCGGAGTTCGGGGGATTTCAGAGGCGAGAATGGCAAAGGGCCAGAAAGGCCTCCAGTGTTGGTTTGCGGTGCTGGTTGTGGTGCGTCAGTAGATAAAAGTGCCTTTTCAGATCCAGAAAGGGGGTTTCTACTAGGCTGAGCTTGCCTTCCTGGATCGCGTCATTGACGGCGAGCTCCGATAGGCAGGCAAGACCCAATCCTGCAATGACGGCTTGCTTGATGGCTTCCGTTTGTTCAAGTTCCAGAAGAATTCTAATGTTTGGTAGTTTGGATACGATTGCGTAATCAAACAATGCACGAGTGCCGGAACCGGCTTCACGGACAATCCAGGGGTAAGTGGCCAGTTGCTGCGCGCTGACCTCCGGCTCGTTCGCCAAGAGATGGTCCTTTGGCGCTACGATAACCAGACGATCTTCTCGCCAGGCTTCAACAGCAATTGACGGGTGATGGCAGATACCTTCGATTAATGCAGCATCCAGTTCATGACGCAGGAGCTTGTCGATGATTTTTTCTGAATTCTGAATGCTGTAGTGACCGTCAATGCCCGGAAATTCCTGCTGCATTGTGGCAATAATGTCAGGTAACAGGTAACTGCCAATCGTCAGGCTGCTGCCAATGGATAAGCTGCCGGAAATCGTATGACTGTCATGCAGGAACAGGTTTTCAAGATCATTGGCGCGACTCAGCAGTTCGCAGGCCTGGGCTAGCATGCGTTGCCCCTGATCGTTGAGTGTCAGTCGGTTGCTGTAACGGTCGAAGAGTTGCGTATTCAGCTGTTTTTCCAGCTCCGCCAGCGCCATGCTGGCTGCCGGCTGTGAAATATGCAAAGCCTCCGCTGCGATGCGTACCTGCTGATGTCTGGCTATGGCGGTAAAGACTTCAAGCTGTCTCAGGGTAATGTGCATGAGCGCTTGGTAGGTTGAATGGTTGCTTTCAGATAGTGAATAAGCATAACTTATACAGCTTATTTAAAACATCGAATATTCTTATTCGAAGTGGCGTATTACGATCACCGGGTTAACGCTTTCGAGGTAAATTCGTGATGGCTGATATAAATGCTCCCGGTTGTATGATGTCGACAGCACAGGTTCCTCTTCGGGAGCGCTTGAAAAATGTCCCTACCCCCTTAGGGGGGCTTGGTCTGGCGACCGCCAGCCTGGGCGGAACCTGAGCACTGTACGTTCCCCGTTTTGCAGAGCAGTCAAAACTGCTTGCCGCTTTCTTGGGTGGCCTCTTCATTCTATTGGTACTGGCTAAGTTTTTTGTTAATTCCAAACTGTTAAAGGACGATATTTCTCATCCGGTAGCCGGTAGTATCATGCCCACTATTGCCATGGGCACGATGGTGGTGGCTGCGGCTTTATTACCTTATGTACCTGCATTTGCCCGTGGTTTATGGCTGACAGCGATAGCTGTCCATATCGCACTGTTGTTCTTTTTCGCGGCTTACAGGATACGGGAGTTCCGGATGGAGCATATGGTGCCCAGCTGGTTTGTGCCGCCGGTCGGTATCATCTTTGCTGCGGTGACCTGTAAGGGGATGGGGTATGACGCGTTGGTTCATGCCATTTTCTATTTCGGGCTGGTGGCTTACCTGATCAAGCTGCCCCTGATGATGTATCGCCTGATTTTCAAGGATTGCATTCTCCAGGCAGCTTTGCCTACGATAGCCATCATGGGCGCGCCGGCATCACTGACGCTTGCGGGTTACCTAGCCGCTTTTGAAGAGCCTAACCTGATTCTTGTCGGTGCACTGGTTCCGCTGGCATTGTTCATGACAATGTTGGTCTACGTGGCCTTTTTCAAACTGCTTCGTCTGCCGTTTTCTCCTGGTTATGCGGCCTTTACGTTCCCGATGGTGATCGGCGCAACAGCGATGTTCAAATTTGCAGCGCTGATCCAGAGTGAGGTGCCAGCACACATTTACCATCTGTTTTATGGGGTGGCAGTCTTTGAGATGTATATTGCCTCAGCGATTGTCTTTTATGTGGCGCTTCGCTACGGAATGCACTATCTAATACGTCGTTAAGTCATTGTTAAACCATCCTTTGAAGCCCTGATCTTGATCAGGGCTTTTTTTGTGTACTGCAAAAGGGGAGTGGTGACGTATAATTCCCTGTTTCGACGTGATGCTTCAGCCGTTTGCTGTCCGAAAGTACGCACTGCTGACCTGTCATGCTGTATGAACCCCCGAATTGTTAACGGAAAACAATGACTGTCCGTACCCGAGTGGCCCCGTCGCCGACCGGTGATCCGCATGTCGGCACCGCTTATATCGCCCTGTTTAACCTGGCTTTCGCACGCAGTCAGGGTGGTGAGTTTATCCTGCGTATTGAAGATACTGACCAGCAGCGCAGTACCCCGGAATCTGAGCAGATGATTCTCGATTCCCTCCGTTGGCTTGGCCTTGAGTGGAGTGAAGGGCCAGATGTCGGTGGTCCTCACGGCCCTTACCGGCAAAGCGAGCGTGGTGAAATCTACGCGAAACATGCGGATATCCTGATGGAAAAAGGGCATGCATTCCGTTGCTTCTGCTCGGCCGAGCGTTTGGACGCACTGCGTGCCGAACAAATGGAAAACAAGCAGACGCCGGGTTACGACGGCCACTGTCTCCACCTGAGTGAAGCTGACGTGCAGGCCAAGCTCGCAGCTGGTGAACCCCATGTCGTGCGGATGAAAGTGCCGGAAAGCGGTACTTGCGTTGTGGACGACATGCTGCGCGGCACCATTGAAATTGATTGGGCCCAAATTGACATGCAGGTGCTGGTGAAAGCTGATGGCATGCCAACGTATCACCTCGCAAACGTGGTGGATGACCACCTGATGGGCATTACCCATGTAATTCGTGGTGAGGAATGGATTAACTCCGCGCCCAAGCACAAGCTGCTTTATCAGTACTTTGACTGGGAGATGCCGACCCTTTGCCATATGCCGCTGCTACGTAATCCGGACAAGAGCAAACTGTCCAAGCGCAAGAACCCGACCAGTATTAACTACTACCGTCGTATGGGTTATCTGCCGGAAGCGGTGCTGAACTATCTTGGGCGGATGGGTTGGTCCATGCCGGATGAGCGGGAGAAGTTCACCCTTAACGAAATGGTGGAACACTTTGATCTTCAACGGGTTTCACTGGGCGGTCCGATTTTCGACCAGGAAAAACTGGCCTGGTTAAATGGCAGCTGGATTCGTGAAAACCTGACCGTGGATGAATTTGCCGATCGTCTGCACGGCTGGCTGATCAACGATGATTACATGCGTCAGTTTCTGCCGTTTGCCAAGGAGCGTGCAGAGCGGTTTACCGATTTCATGGCGCTGTCCGGCTTTATGTTCACCGGTATGCTGAACCTGGCGCCTGAATCATTCGCGCATAAAAAACTAGATGACGCGGGAGTGAAAAAGGCACTGCAGTTTGCCTTGTGGCGACTGGAGGCGTTGCGTCAGTGGGATAAAGACGCCATCTTTGCCGAAATCAAAACACTGGCCAAAGCCATTGATCTGAAAGTAGGGGAGCTGATGCAGCCCATTTTTGTGGCGATTGCCGGTACGCCGAATTCGTGGTCTGTGGTGGATTCCATGGAAATACTGGGACCCGATATGAGCCGTGCTCGTATCCGTCATGCCATCGAGATTCTGGGTGGCGTTTCCAAGAAAGAAGCCAAGCGGCTGGAAAAGGAATACAAGCAGCTCGCTAACACTTGATCCGGTTGCCAGCAGTAACAATGGTTACTGCTGGCCTGTCCGTTTTTCGAATCCTTTTCTGTTTTTCATCGCCATTCTCGGTAAGTACGTTCGTTTCGTTCTTAAAAGAGCGAATCGATATGCTTGACAGGTTATAAGCGCGCCCATATAATTCGCCCCGCATTCCGGCACTGGCTTCACGTCGGACAGCACGGAACGGGGCCATAGCTCAGCTGGGAGAGCGCTACAATGGCATTGTAGAGGTCGGCGGTTCGATCCCGCCTGGCTCCACCAAATTCTTCTCTGTAAGAATTTGCGTCCCCTTCGTCTAGTGGCCTAGGACACTGCCCTTTCACGGCAGTAACAGGGGTTCGAGTCCCCTAGGGGACGCCACTTTCTATTCGAGTGGTGTCATCTGCTCGAGACCGGGTGCCGGTCGTTAAATAACGCATCAGATTTAACGCGGGAATAGCTCAGTTGGTAGAGCACAACCTTGCCAAGGTTGGGGTCGCGAGTTCGAGTCTCGTTTCCCGCTCCAGATTAAAAAGCCGTCATCATTGATGACGGCTTTTTTTATGTTTACGAACACCCAGCCTTCCGTATCTTTGATGTAGTTTTTTGTGCTTAAAAGGTTGGTCGGCGAAGCATATCCGTATGTTCGCCGACGATCGGGGGCAGTTTATCGGTTGTCGTTACTACGATTATGCACTCGGCGATAACGCTGTATCCATTGGTTCAAGGCTGGGTGTTCAGATCCGCATGGTTGATTGTCATTAAGTTGCTCAAAGATCTGGTTGCCAAGCACTTTGCCCAATTCGACCCCAAATTGATCGAAACTGTTGATACCCCAAATCACACCCTGAACGAATACTTTGTGTTCATACAGGGCGATTAGTGCGCCTAATGCTTCTGGTGTCAGGCTTTCCATGACCAACAGGGAGGCGGGCTTGTTGCCTGGAATGGCTTTCTGTGGCGTCAGAGTATCGATCATTTCCTGACTAGCGCCTTCTTTGGTCAGTTCATCCCTGATCGTTTCTTCCGAGCATCCAAGTGCTAGTGCCTGGGACTGGGCCAGTGCATGGGCAAATAGCCAATCCTGTTGTTCTCCAATAGGTGACTGGCTGGTCATCGGGACAATAATGTCGACAGGAATCAGTCGCGTGCCCTGGTGCAGAAGCTGATGGTATGCGTGCTGGCCGTTAGTGCCGACACCTCCCCAGATCACAGGGCCGGTCTGCCAGCTGACAGGTTGCCCGTCGGTGGTGACACGCTTGCCGTTACTCTCCATATCCATTTGCTGCAGGTGGGCGGGGAAGGCTTCCAGATCGCTGGCATAGGTCAGTACGGCGTGGCTTTGCGCACCAAAGTAATTGCTGTACCAAATGCCCATCAGGGCCATGATCACCGGCATGTTTTGCTCTAAGGGGGCAATCCGGAAGTGTTCATCCATGCTGTAGGCGCCGTGGAGCAGTCGCTCGAAGACGGTAAAACTGGTCATCAGGGGGATCATCAGACCGATGGCGGACCAGAGTGAGTAGCGTCCACCGACCCAGTCCCACAGTGGCAGGATGTTATCCGGTGCAATACCGAACTGTGTGGCTTTGTCGATGTTGTTTGACACGGCGACGAAGTGGCGATGGCTGTCCTGCTCTGGCATACCCTGTTCCAGCATCCAGGCTTTGGCAGCCTCTGCATTGACGCGTGTCTCCAGGGTGCTGAACGATTTAGAGGCAACGATAAATAGCGTGGTTTTCGGATCAATCACTTTCAGTGTTGCGGCAAGGTCCGCCGGGTCAACATTCACGACATAGTGTGCGATCAGTTCTTCACGGTGAAACGGGCGCAATCCATCCAGCGCCGTTTTAACGCCAAGAAACGAGCCGCCAATGCCAATGTTGACGATATGTTTGATCGGTTTTCCTGTATAACCGGACCATTCGCCGCTGTGAATGCGCTGACATAGTGCGCGCATTCTTTCCAGGGTGTCACGAATGTCTGGCATTACATTTGAGCCGTTAACCAGTACAGGTCGCTGGCTTCGATTGCGTAGTGCGGTGTGGAGGACGGCGCGCTGCTCTGACGTGTTGATGGTGCTGCCATTAAACATGGCTTCCCGGCACTCTTCGAGTCTGGCTTCTCTGGCTAGTTCGATGAGGTCTGACAGGGATTCTGTTGTGATCCTGTGGCGGGAATAGTCCAGGCAGAGTCCGGCGGCTTCTATGGTGAATTGCCGATAGCGCTCCAGATCTTCCATCAATGCCGCAATTGAGGTTTCTGCGAGATTTTTGCAGTGTGTTTCGAGGGCGGGTGAAACAGCATAGTGGCGCAGGGGGTAGGGAAGGCCGGGCTGTGATTCGATTGAGGGTGTTTTCATTTCTGGGCTGATGATTTCGCAAGGTATGTAGGTATCTTAACGCATTACGGCGCTGATACCGGGGTCGTTGGGTAAAAAGGTGTTTTCCAGGTACGTTGCCACGGCTTGTTTGGCATCGGAGCCAATAATTTCCATTTCTGGCAGTCGCTGTTTCAGGCGTTCGTCGGCGTTTGCCATGATGAGTCCTTTGCCGGCCGTTGTCAGCATATCAGCATCATTCAAGCCATCACCAAAGGCGATGCACTGTTTGGGTGAGAGGTTGAGGTGCCGGGCTATGTGCTGCATGGCATTACCTTTGCTGACGCCTGCTGCGGTAATCTCCATGCTCCAGGGAAGCGAGCAGGTAATGTCTACCTTTCCTGAAAAACGACTCCGTAATGCCTCACCGTAAGCGGCAAGGCGGTGGATATCTTGGCAAGTGAAAAAAAGTTTGGCGACGAATGTCGTTGGTAAGGCTTTGCTGTTGCAAAAGAAGCGTGGTAATGCCGTGTTTTGATGGTAAGAAAGTAGTCGTTCATCGTACTGGTTAAAGTACCAGCCTGAATCCTTATATAGATGCACGGTGATGCCGGGCTTATCAATCAGGGTTGAAATCATGGCCTGAACAATGTCTTCAGGCAGATCCTTTTGAAAGAGTAGGTTGTTGGTGGGTGTGTAAGTGCGTGCGCCATTGGCTGTGATCATAAAAGCGGGTATCTCAAGGCCATTTCTCAGATTGGATACTTCGCTGGCATGACGTCCACTGGCCAGAATCAGCTGATAACCCTTTTGGTTCAGTCGCTGAAGCGTCGAGGCTGTGTATGATCCCAGTCGGTGGTCTGGTGTCAGTAGGGTGCCATCCAGGTCGGCTGCGATCAGTTGAAACATGTTGCTTCTCCTGTGGTTTTTAATGAATGCAATCAGTATGGGCGTCTTCCGTGGAAGACGCTCACCCGTTATCAGGCAATCGCTACCTTAAGGTGTTCATGGAATGCCTGTTCCCAGGCGGAGGTGTGTTGCTCACCCACCAGAAGGTGGATGACGGTATCGCCGCAACGCATGGCTTGGCTAATGCCTGCCTGTTTCAATGCTTGCGTATCAGGATTGATGCCTTGTCCAAGCTCAACCCGTATCCGGGTGAGTGCGCAGGTTTTGGCGGATCGGATGTTTTCTGCGCCACCCAAAGCCTGAATCGCAGTCAGTGCGTCACTGGTTTTGATGCTGGCATGTGTCGCTGCAGTCGTGGCGACGGCTTCTTTAGGCGCTGTTTCTGTATCTGCAGCGCTTGGCTGGGATTGTGGGTGTTGCTTCAGGTAGTGCTCCATATCGGTCTTGAGATTGTCTGAGCGGGTTCCGAATATGGCTTGAACGCCGTTACCGACACGAACAACACCGGTTGCACCGAGTTGCTTCAGGCGAGCGTCATTGACCTGGTCAGGCTGTCTGACAGCAATACGCAGACGCGTAATGCAGGCATCCAGGCTGGTGATGTTGGATGCACCGCCGAAGGCTGCAACTAACTCACCGGCCATTGAGCTGGTGTCGCTATCGACGGTCACATCGGATTCATCTTCACGTCCCGGTGTTTTCAGGTTGAGCCATTGGATGGTGACACGGAAGATGATGTAGTAGAGAGCGGCAAATGCTAAACCCAGCGCCAGAATGCCCCAGCCATTGGTCGAGTTGCCGTAAAGCAGGGAAAAATCAATGAACCCGTGGGAAAAGGTCATGCCGTGCTTGATGCCCAATGCGATACAGGTGAAGTAGGCCAGACCTGCCAGCAGGGCATGAATGCCATACAGGACGGGGGCAATAAACAGGAAGGAGAATTCAATCGGCTCGGTGATGCCGGTCAGAAAAGAGGTCAACGCCGCCGAAATCATGATACTTGCAATTCGCGCACGGTTTTCCGGTTTGGCGGTATGCCAGATGGCAATAGCAGCTGCGGGCAGGCCAAACATCTTGAAGAGGTAACCGCCGGCCATGTTGCCGGCCGTCGGGTCGCCGGCGACATAGCGGGCAATCTCGCCAGTGAATTCCTTGCCGGTTTGGGGGTCGACGTACTGGCCGACTTCAAAGAATAAGGGCACGTTCCAGATGTGGTGTAATCCAAAGGGGATGAGTGCCCGTTCGACAATGCCGTAAATAGTAAAGGCGGCAGCCGGGTTTTCGCTGGCAGCCCAGGAGGAGAAGGACTGGATCGCTGCCCCGATGGGTGGCCAGACCAGTGCCAGGATTGCAGCCACGCCAATCGCCGCAAAGGAGGTGACGATCTGCACGAACCGCTTACCGGCAAAAATGCCCAGGTAGTCTGGCAGTTCAATTCGGTAATAACGGTTGAACAGCCAGCTTGCGACGGCGCCGATAATAATCCCGCCCATGACGCCGGTATCAATGGAATCAATGCCCATGATGCGCGTGGTTTCGAGATCAAGCGCTGTAGCGAACACGCCCATGGTGGCAATCATTACCGCATAACCAACCATGGCAGCCAGTGCGGCAACGCCATCATTCTCGGTAAAGCCCAGTGCGACGCCGATGGCAAAAATCAGTGGCAGGTTGCCGAATACAGCGCCGCCGGCCTGGGCCATGATCGTATTCACAATATCTGGGAATAGTGCGAATCCAGCGGAACCTACACCCAGCAGGATGCCGGCGGCGGGCAATACCGCCACCGGCAGCATCAATGATTTGCCAATTTTCTGAAGGTTGGCAAATGCGCGATGTGCAATTGTTGTCATGGGTTATACTAATCGCCTTTTCTAACTACTGCATAAGTGCCCACTGGCGAGAGCATAAACTGAACAACCGTCCAGCCTCGCTACACAGTTTATTCCAGGCATTGCAGCAACAATCCACAATATCC
>MUIA01000225.1 GCA_002084115.1 Oceanospirillales bacterium LUC14_002_19_P2
AGAAAATGGGAAAACTGGAAGCAAATGAACACCTGGTCTAAAAATCAGGTTCGCCAATACGTAAGGTGTCGGGGGTGTTCAAGCAAACCAGAATCGGTGTTCAAGTTAACCAGAATTTGCATTGGTGAAGCAAGTGTATTGAAATGGGATGACATTGACTTTGAAAATAATGTTATCTACCTGTACCGAACCAAGGTGAACAACGAAGATTTCATTCCTATGACGAAAAGACTTCGTAATACGCTCGTAGAACGTCAGAAAAACGCTGAAAACGAGTATGTGTTCCCCGGACGGTATGGTAAAGGACACAAAACTATCCGTAATAACAGAGCACTCGAAGCCGCATTCAAGAGAGCAGGTGTAGAAGGAGTATCCACTCACAATGCTCGCAAGACCTTTGCTACTCGTCTATTGAGCCGTGGAGCGGCAATTACAGACGTACAACACCTTCTGGGACATGCTTCTGTTAAAACAACAGAACGTGCGTACGCTGCATTCGTTAAGAATGAACGATTCAAGAAGACGATTGACTTGCTTGATCAAGAATCAAAGCCAAATCTCAAAGTTGTAAAATAAAACAATCAAAATCCTTCTTTTACAACAGCCCGAGTTCTATATTCGTAATTACGAAAATAAGTAAAGTGATATAATCCAAGGAAGAAGTTTTCTCGCCCAAATCACCGGTGAGAATATCGGTGAAAGTTCATTTCCCACCCTAATATCAAGTCTCACCGCAGTTTTCGTGGTCAAAACCGGTAATAGGGTCTTATAACTGCGTGATTTATAACAAGATAGGATGGGTAACTCATTGATTCATAAGGCGCGGAAAAGGTTTGGCCAGAACTTCCTGCATGATCACGGGGTTATCAACCGCATCATTGCCTCGGTTTATCCGAAGCAGGGTGATCATATTGTCGAGATTGGCCCCGGCCAGGGCGCACTGACAGGGCAATTGCTGGATGGCGCCGGTGAGTTGGATGTCATTGAGCTGGATCGTGATCTGATCCCCTGGCTGAAGCTGCATTTTGGTATCAACCGCCTGTTCCGGGTTCACGAAGCCGACGCCCTGACCTTTGATTTCGAGTCCCTGAAGCAGGATGAGCGCCCATTACGCATTGTGGGTAACCTGCCCTATAACATTTCAACACCACTGATTTTCCGTCTGCTGTCCTTTGCCGGTACCGTCAGGGATATGCATTTCATGCTGCAGAAGGAAGTGGTGGAACGGCTGTGTGCCGCCCCCGGCGATAACCACTATGGCCGCCTGAGCGTGATGGTTCAGTACTACTGCCGTGCTGAGTACCTGTTCCAGGTCGGTTCCGGCGCATTCCGCCCGGCGCCAAAGGTGGATTCCGCCATTGTCAGGCTGACGCCTTGGGATGAACTGCCTCACCCCTGCAAGGATGTCTCACTGCTGGAAAGTATTGTGAAAGATGCCTTTGCCATGCGCCGGAAAACCCTGCGCAACAGCCTGAAAAAGCGCATCAGTGCGGACGAGCTCGAGCAGCTGGATATTGATCCGGCCATCCGGCCTGAGCATCTGCCTCTTGAGTCCTTTGTCAGAATTGCGGATTATCTAGTCCAGCATCGGTCATAAACCCAACAAGCAGAAGAACATTGCATGCCCGGAAGCAACACAGAGCAGTACCAAATCTATGTCAGTGTCACCACAGACTACGTCAAGGACCAGTCCGAGCCCGATAGCGGGCGCTATGTGTTCGCCTACCATATTACCCTGGAAAATACGGGCACCGTCGCCGCCCGCCTGCTGAGCCGCCATTGGTACATCACTGATGGTAACCAGAAAGTGCAGGAGGTGGCCGGCGAAGGGGTGGTTGGGCAACAGCCGCACCTGGCCCCCGGTCAGAAATACGCTTACAGCAGCGGCTGCATGCTGGAAACACCGGTCGGCACCATGCACGGCAGCTATCAAATGCAGGCGGACGACGGCCATGCGTTCGAGACGCCCATTCCCGTTTTCACACTCTCAGTCCCCGGCTCTCTTCACTGAGCGCCAGTCAAGCCGGGGAGCAGCCCGCCGATAGTTTCGCAGTGCCCCCGGCCAGTTATAGAATACCGATATGACAGATTACGTCGTTGGCGATATCCAGGGTTGCTACTCGGATCTCCGCCGCCTACTGGACAAAGCCGGCTTCGATCCGGATCACGATACACTTTGGGCTGCCGGCGACCTGGTCAACCGGGGCCCGGAGTCGCTGGAAACCCTGCGCTATCTCAAATCCCTGAAAAAGCACTGCATTGCCGTACTGGGCAACCATGATCTGCACCTGCTGGCGGTGGCCCATGGTGTTCGGGACGCCAAACATTCCGACACGATTGATGACATCCTCGCCGCTAAAGACCGGGACAAATTGCTCGATTGGGTCCGACATCGCCCCTTGGTTCACTACGACAAATCCCTCAAGACCCTGATGGTTCATGCTGGCATCCCCCCCATCTGGGATCTTGACCAGACCCTTGAACGGGCCAGGGAACTCGAAAAAGTCCTGCAAAGTAAAAAGTGCGGCGAGTTTCTGGAAAATATGTACGGTAACAGCCCCAACCACTGGTCAGGTAAGCTCAAGGGCTGGGATCGTCTACGCATGATAGCCAACTACTTTACCCGCATGCGCTTCTGTCAGGCCGACGGTATGTTGGATTTGGAAACAAAGTCCGGCCTCAGCACGCCTGTAAACGGTTTTGCCCCATGGTTTGACCAGCCCTCTCGTCTGCCGGGCAAACTGAATATCGTGTTTGGCCACTGGGCTGCACTGGAAGGTGAGACGGGCATGAAACGTATCCATGCACTGGATACCGGTTGCGTCTGGGGCAATCGACTGACATTAATGAGACTGACGGACTTCCGACGTTTCAGTGTCGACTGTGGGTGCCGATAAAGAAATAATCTGATCAGACGAGCACCCGTTGGCATTCCATACACACAATGCTGTTAAACTAATGTGGTTTGGATACAATCGACAACGACTTCTGGTCAGAATAACCATAATCACTAAACCGGCTACTCGGACATGGCAAAGAAGGGCGCTCCCAAAACTCCCAAAACCAGCACTTTTGTCTGGGAAGGTAAGGATAAGAACGGCCGCAAGATCAAGGGTGAGGTGAACAGCACCACCGTTGCCCTTGCCAAGGCCGAGCTTCGTAAGCAGGGTATCAATCCCACCAAAGTCCGGAAGCAGGCGGTCAACCTTGGCGGTGGCGGCGGCGGCAAGATCAAACCGTTGGATATTGCCTTCTTCACCCGGCAAATGGCGACCATGGTCAAGGCCGGTGTACCGCTACTGAACGCCTTTGACATCACGGCCGAAGGCATCGACAAGCCGGCAATGAAAAACCTGATCATGACGATCAAGAATGACGTGGCCGGTGGCAGTAACATGGCCGACTCCCTGCGTAAACACCCTGAATACTTTGATGATCTCTATTGCAGCCTGATTGCCTCCGGTGAACAGTCCGGTGCCCTCGAAACACTGCTGGACCGAATCGCGACTTACAAGGAAAAGAGTGAAGCCCTAAAGTCCAAGATCAAGAAAGCCATGAATTACCCCATCGCGGTTGTTGCAGTGGCATTCCTGGTCACTGGTATCCTGCTGATCAAGGTGGTTCCGCAGTTTGAGGAGGTCTTTGCAGGCTTTGGTGCTGAACTGCCCGCCTTCACCCAGATGGTTATCAATCTGTCGGAAGCACTGCAGGAATGGTGGTATATCGTCATTGGTGCGCTTGTGGTGTTTGGCTTTTCCGTGAAACAGATACTGAAAACCTCAGAAGCCGCCAGGGACAAACGGGACCGACTCGTCCTGCGGTTGCCGGTTGTCGGCGCCATACTCGATAAATCCGCCGTTGCCCGTTTCTCGCGAACCCTGGCAACGACCTTCTCAGCCGGTGTCCCCCTGGTAGAAGCTCTGGACTCTGTTGCGGGAGCAGCGGGTAATGTCGTCTATCGTCAGGCGACAGAGACCATCAAGGAAGATGTTTCAACCGGCCAGCAGCTTCAGTTCGCCATGCGCAACGCCGGCATTTTCCCCAATATGGCCATCCAGATGGTAACCATTGGTGAAGAATCCGGTGCATTGGATGAAATGCTGTCCAAGGTTGCCAACTACTACGAAGAAGAAGTCGATAACATGGTCGATGGTCTCACCAGCTTGATGGAACCGCTGATCATGGCGGTACTGGGTGTACTCGTTGGTGGTCTGATCGTGGCGATGTACCTGCCCATCTTCCAGCTCGGTTCCGTGGTATAAAAATAGAGCTGTTGGCTAACCCGCCTATCCCGAACTAAGCCGCTCACCACCCTAGACAAATGAGGGTGGTGAGCAGTACAAGCCGCTACCTATTACTTTTATACTGATCAATCGCACAGACCAAACCGAACAAAGTAGTTATTGTTACAATTCACCGGAACGTGTGGACAAACAAGGTTTATTTGTGTGCTGGATACCCCCTCCCTGATAGGAGCAAGGCATAATATTTGACTTAACACATCAACACGCTTTTCAGAGCACTAGAACGATGTTTTGTCAGTCATTTATCGAGATAGATACTGCATAATTTTTTCTTTATTATGCCTCCGCGGTCGAAGGACCAACCTGAAGTAACGATAAAGTTGTGAGAAAACCAACTGATGGGCGCAAGCAAACGTAAAATCAAGCGGCTGACGTATATATCTACCTGTATGCGTCATGTGACTATCGCGCTATTCTGCCTGATGCTGGCAGCTATCACCTTTTTGCTTAAGTATGAACCTGGCTTTATAAACAACTTCACGTTTTTCTCAGTGCTCTGGCAAATTCTGGAATTCATACGCGATTCTAGCACCTTGGTTAATGGCCTGATTATTTCTGTTTTTATTTTTCTGTCACTACTCCGCTGGATAATATTGGCACTAACAATTCAGCTAGGCTACTAGCAGGGTGCTCTTTCGAAATAATTAAAACTAAAGTACTCAAAAAGGCATCCTCATAAAATCCGACATATTCTTGTGCAATCCGTTCCCTGCTGGTTAACAACTATGTCTACATCTGTCATTAGC
>MUIA01000338.1 GCA_002084115.1 Oceanospirillales bacterium LUC14_002_19_P2
ATGACTCATTACCTCGCTTGGCGGCGCGCTCTAACAGAGCGTCATAGGCTGACGACTGCACGCATGTTCGAGAAAATCATTGGACATTGGTGCTACCAACCACAAGGGGTAACTTAGCCTAGCGTACTCCTTCCATTTTGTTGCAATGATATGTTATTTATTGCATTAGTATTTTCTAAATTAGATTGTTTTAATTAGTGGTCATAGCCACATTGAAAATGATCTTTGTTTCTGCTCGTGCGGTAGCTATTGGCAGCCGACTAAGATGACACAGGTTTGAGCGTAGATGAGCGACGTCATAGAAATCTCAATGCAGGATATGCGCAGTAATGCACAAAAAGCTTCTACCCTGCTCAAGGCGCTGGCCAATGAAAATCGCTTGATGATTTTGTGCCTGCTGGTGGAAGGGGAAATGAATGTCGCTGAGATCAATGCGCAGATTGACCTCAGCCAGTCCGCCCTGTCCCAGCATCTGGCTGTTCTTCGTAGGGATGGGTTGGTTGCCACAAGGCGGGAGTCGCAAACGATCTACTATCGCATTGCCAGCCAGGAAGCCGGAAAAATACTCGAAACATTACATGGGATTTATTGCGTTTCAGGGGGGAGATAGTTATGACGTCATTCACGCCGCTTTCAGGGCTGCTCGGCGGTATGCTGATAGGTCTGGCCGCTGCACTACTGTTGTGGGGCAATGGCCGGGTAGCTGGAATATCCGGCATTCTTGGAGGTATTCGTCCTGATGATGCGTTGTGGCGTGTCGCCTTTCTCCTTGCCATGAGTGCAGGTGGTATGACCATGCTGGGTTTGTTGGATAAACCTGTTCCTGTACCTGACAGCAGTCCTCTCCTGTTGATCAGTGCTGGACTACTGGTGGGCTTTGGTACCCGGTTAGGGAATGGGTGTACCAGTGGGCATGGTGTCTGCGGATTGGCGCGCTTTTCTGTCCGTTCGCTGGTGGCTGTCATGGTTTTTATGGCAACGGCGATGTGGACGGTTTTTGTTGTTCGGCATCTGGTGTGAGGGGAAACCATGAAACAGATAGTGATTGCGATACTGTCAGGCCTCCTTTTTGGTGCTGGACTGGCGATATCCGGCATGCTGAATCCGGAGAAGGTGCTCGGTTTCCTGGATATCACCGGTCACTGGGATCCAACCCTGGCGTTGGTTATGGGCGGCGCGTTGCTGGTGAATATTCCCGTGACCCGATGGATTCTTAAGCAACCTGCTCCAAAGGTGGCGGCTTCCTTTACGTTGCCTTCCCTGACACAGGTGGACAAGCCGCTGGTCGTTGGCGCTGTATTGTTCGGTGTCGGTTGGGGACTGGTAGGGTTGTGCCCGGGACCAGCCATCACGCTGCTGGCTGGAGGAAACCTTCAGGTCGTGCTGTTCGTCAGCGCCATGCTGGCAGGACTATGGCTGCAACCGATACTGACAAATTACCTTAAACGGGCCTTTCAGCCGACAGATGCTTGAAAAGCCTGCGCTCCGGCTCCATTGTTTTCTTAGGCATATGCCCATCTACATGAGAGTCACCACATGATGAACCCGTTGCTGGAAGAACACGAATTACCGCCTTTCTCCCGGATTGATGCTGAGCAGGTCGGTCCGTCCGTTGATCAGCTGCTGAGTGATTATCGGACGGGGGTGGAGTCCCTTCTGGTAGACGGCAAGACATTTGACTGGGCGTCACTGCAACAGCCTCTGGATGCGCTGGATGACCGTCTGTCACAGGCCTGGTCGCCGGTTTCCCATATGAATTCCGTCGTGAACAGTGAAGCGCTGCGGGATGCCTACAATGCACAGTTGCCCAAGTTGTCTGAACTCACGACCTGGCTGGGTCAGAACACCGCGCTTTACAACGCCTATCAGCAACTGGCCGACAGTGACACATTCAATACACTGGATACCGCCCAGCAGAAGGTCATCACCAACGCCCTGCGCGATTTCAAACTCGCAGGTGTTGCATTGGCGGATGATAAAAAACAGCGCTATGGCGAACTGAAAAAGCGCCTCTCGGAAGTCACCAGCAAGTATTCAGACAATGTGCTGGATGCCACCATGGCCTGGACCAAGCTGATCAGCGATGAATCCGAGCTGGCCGGCCTGCCTGACAGCGCCAAGGCCAACGCCCGACAGCTGGCAGAAGCCAAGGGTAAGGAAGGCTGGCTGCTGAATCTGGAATTCCCCAGCTATCTGCCGGTGATGACGTACAGTGATAGCTGCGCCTTGCGGCAGGAAGTCTATACCGCCTTTTCCACCCGTGCGTCTGACCAGGGTCCGAATGCCGGTGAGTTTGATAATTCCGGGCTGATGGATGAAATTCTCGCCCTGCGTCACGAGCTTGCACAGCTGCTGGATTTCAACAATTACGCCGAATATTCACTGGCCACCAAGATGGCTGAATCCACTGACAAGGTGGTTGAGTTCCTGGAAGATCTTGCTGCACGCAGCAAGCCTCAGGCCGAACAGGAACTGGCAGAGCTGAAGGCTTTTGCGAAAGAAGTGGACAGCTTTGAGGATTTGCAGGCATGGGATGTTGCCTACTATGCGGAAAAACTGCGTCAGCACCGTTATGCCTTCACTCAGGAAGCATTGCGCCCCTGGTTCCCGGCGGAGAAAGCGATTGACGGCATGTTTTCCGTGACCGGCAAACTCTATGGCCTGAATTTCCGCGAAGTACAGGGTGTGGATACCTGGCACCGGGATGTCCGTTTTTATGACGTCGTTCGTGGCGAAGAGGTTATTGGGCGGTTTTACCTCGATCCTTATGCTCGCGAACACAAGCGTGGCGGTGCCTGGATGGATGTCTGCCGTACCCGCATGAAATACGATGAAAAAGTGCAGTTGCCGGTGGCTTATCTCACCACCAACTTTACCCCGCCGGTGGGCGATAAGCCTGCCCTGCTGACCCACGATGAAGTGGTCACCCTGTTCCACGAATTCGGTCATGGTCTGCACCATATGCTGACCCGTATCGACTATGCACCAGTATCTGGCATCAGTGGTGTAGCCTGGGATGCGGTGGAACTGCCCAGCCAGTTTATGGAGAACTGGTGCTGGGAGCGGGAAGGTCTTGCATTGATTTCCGGCCATTATGAAACCGGCGAACCCCTCCCCGATGAAATGCTCGATAAACTGCTGGCTGCGAAGAACTTCCAGTCAGCCATGATGATGGTGCGTCAGCTGGAGTTCGCCCTGTTTGATTTCAGGATGCACAAGGAATACCAGTCGGGACTGAGTATTCAGGGCATGCTGGATGATGTACGCAAGCAGGTAGCTGTTGTGATGCCACCGTCTTTCAACCGTTTCCAAAACAGCTTCAGCCACATCTTTGCGGGTGGTTACGCCGCGGGTTATTACAGCTACAAATGGGCGGAAGTGCTGTCAGCGGACGCGTTCTCCCTGTTCGAGGAAAACGGTATCTTTGATCGTGCGACGGGCGAGAGCTTCCTTCATGAAATCCTTGAGAGAGGCGGTTCCCGTGAGCCCATGGAGCTGTTTGTCGCATTCCGCGGACGTGAGCCACAGATTGATGCGCTGCTGAGGCATAGCGGTATTCAGTAATCACCGTTTCATACTATGAGAAAAGGCCAGCTTTTAGCTGGCCTTTTTATTGAACTATTGTCTTAAACAGGCGTGATAACGGGTTCTGGATGGCTTGCCATAAATCGCTTGATAGTTGGCATATCGGGCAGGCCAGCCCTTGTACCTTCCCGGGTGCAGCACAGCGCGCCGGCAGCACTGGCAAAACGCAGATTCTCATGCAGGGTATAGCCGCGAAGTAGTCCGGTGCAGAAGGCGCCATGGAAAGCATCACCGGCACCCAGCCCATCGACACATTCAACGGGCCAGCAGTTCATGCTGCCCTTCTCCCCCTGCCAGTGCCAGATGCATCCCTCGCTATCGAGGGTGATGATGGTTTTTGTACAGTGCTGGGTCAGTTGCCTGAGGCCTGCATGCCAGTCTTCAGACTGCATATACTCTCTGACAAAGTCATGGGACGCGATGACCATATCAAACTTGGGGATAAGTGCCAGTCGTCTGTCGGAGAGAAAGCAGGCATCCAGAATAACCGGAATATCTCGTTCCCTGGCGGTTTCAATCAGTGCTATCGCAACGTCGAAGGATTCCCCATCAAGCAGAATTAACGAGGGTTGGCAATTCAGTGCGTCACTAACCATTGACGCGTGAGGCATTTGGTACCAACTGTATTCAGATTGACCCTTGGAATGGTTCATAGCCAGAAACAGGCTGGGAATATAACCCTGTTGAACAACCAACTCCGTATTCACGCCATTCTGATGAAACTCATCCATTTGAAATTGGCTGAAAGGATCAATCCCCAACCGTCCCGAAAACCCCGTACGTAAACCCAGCCGGGAGGCAGCTACCGCTGCATTGGCTGCCATGCCACCCCCATTGATCTCCATGGATTGGATCCTGTACTGCCAGTCATTGGCTGGGGCATCGTCATGCCTGATGTGCACATCCAGACAGGAATGACCGTGTACCAGCAGTTCAATATCCATCAGGGTGGGAATTGTCATGCCGCGTCTTCATTCTGTTAGTCAGGATGATAGTTATAGACAGTAAAATACGGTTGGGGCAGGCGCTCTTGAGGCGTAAAATAGTGCGTCAATGCCAGTAGAAAAAGACAGTCAGGCAAGTATGAGTACCGTGAAACGCTTTATCGCCGGCGCCGTTTGTCCGCGTTGTGCCGCCATGGACAGAGTGGTCATGTATGAAGACGAGGGGCAGCAGGTCAGGGAGTGCATTGATTGTGGTTTTCGGGATGTGATGGCCTCTGAGCCGGAGACCCGAGAACTGGAAACCCGCGTCAATCGCAAGGCAAAAGCGCCGCAGGCAACAGAAGCCCAACCCATCCGCTTTTATCCCAATCCAAAATTATCTTCTAAAAAAGATTAAGTATGGTGGACCCCACTATCAAGACAGTAAATCCACAAATTTAAGTTAAGTCCTGGTAGTTGGTTGATTGTTCCTCATGCAAAGTGAATTGCCTGAGGGGTTCTGTAATCAAGCGACTGGTG
>MUIA01000091.1 GCA_002084115.1 Oceanospirillales bacterium LUC14_002_19_P2
CCTTGGCGTCCTCTGTATGGTTTGATTGCTTAACAGATTACCCCTGAGCTCTAAATAAATTCAAAGGCTCTGTAGCAACCCTCTGGTTACAGAGGTTATGCATTTATGATACGAATTCAGGACTCATTACCTCGCTTGGCGGCGCGCTCTAACAGAGCGTCATAGGCTGATGACTGCACGCATGTTCGAGAAAATCATTGGACATTGGTGCTACCAACCACAAGGGGTAACTTAGCCCCGAGTTGACCTGTTACCGATGTTTTACGGGCGGTGGTGTTTTTTTGTTGAAAACCGGCAGGCGGGAGCCGCCGGTCATTTGAGAGATAGTTTCCAATGCTGAAAAATGATTCGGACAAGTTCATTGTTGGCAGTGAAGAGTGGTGTGCCTTTCCGGCGTTAGGCATCCCCGCCATTAAGGCAAGGGTGGATTCCGGCGCCAAGACCTCCTCAATTCATGCGTTCAATATTCATCCGTTCTCCCGTAACGGGACACCCTGGGTGAGCTTTGAGATTCATCCGATCCAGCAGGACCGTCGTACGGTGGTGCGTTGTGAAGCGCAGATTATCGACCGTCGTCTGGTAAAAAGCTCTTCGGGGATTTCGGAGAAGCGTTATGTGGTCCGCACGCCGCTGTCATTTGCCGGGGAAACCTGGGACATTGAGTTGACGCTGGCCAACCGTGACTCCATGGGTTACCGCATGCTATTGGGGCGCGAGGCCATGAGTGGACGAATGCTGGTGGATCCGGCTGAAAGCCACCGTTCCGGCACACAGACCAATGAAGAGGTTCGATCGCTCTATGGTAAACATGAACAAAAGAACACGGGGCTGAAGATCGGGCTGCTGGCCAGTAATCCTAACCTGTACAGCAATCAGCGGATTCTGGAGGCGGGTGAAGAACGCGGCCACCAGATGAAGTTCCTGAACATCAAGCATTGCTACATGAAGCTGGATGCGGAAACGCCGGAAATTCATTACCGCGGCGGTCGTATCCTCAATGACCTGGATGCGGTGATTCCGCGGATTCGTCCGAGCATGACCTTCTACGGTTGTGCACTGACCCGACAGTTTGAGAGTGTCGGTATTTATCCGCTGAACTCGTCACAGTCCATCAGCATGTCCCGTGACAAGCTGTTTTCCCTGCAGTTGTTGCTGTCCAGCGGTCTGGATATTCCGACGACCGGGTTTGCCAACTCGCCGATCGAAACGGCGGATCTGATCGATATGGTGGGTGGTGCGCCGCTGATCGTGAAGTTGTTGCAGGGAACTCAGGGGCGGGGTGTGGTACTGGCTGAAACCCGTAAGGCGGCAGAGAGTGTGATTGGTGCGTTCACGTCACTCAAGGCTAACCTGCTGGTACAGGAATTTGTTAAAGAAGCGGACGGCAAGGATCTGCGACTGTTCGTGATCGACAACAAGGTAGTCGCTTCGATCCAGCGTACGGCTGCACCCGGCGAATTCCGCGCGAATGTCCATCAGGGTGGCACGACCTCGGTCATCAAGATTACGGCGGATGAGCGGAAGCTGGCGATCAAGGCGGCAAAGACATTGGGTCTGAAAGTGTCTGGTGTGGATATTATCCGCTCCCGTAAAGGGCCATTGTTGCTGGAAGTGAATTCATCCCCCGGGCTTGAAGGTATTGAAGGTGCAACCGGCAAGGATATTGCCGGACAGATGATCAGTGCGATTGAGAAAAAACTCGGCTGGCGTCGTCCGCTCGGCACTATGTCGGAATCCTCTGAAGCACAGCTCGACGAAGCGTTTCCCTGATTTTCCCGCCTCTCTGATGATCGCCACCTGAATGCGGGTGGCGATATACCCATACGAAAACTATTGTTTTAAGTCAATCCATTTACTACACGACGGTAGCATCATACATCGCGTATCGGGACGACGTTGACGCAGATCAGCGCGTGTATTGTCCGATGCATTCGCACGCCTGCACGATTCCAAAGTCACCTGAAAGAACCGGCGCATGAGCGCGGGTGTGAGTTGGCGGTGACGAAGGGATGCAATCATCTTCAAACTCATGTGACACATGTCAATGAGCATCAAAACCACCTCGACTATCTGCCCGTTCTGCGGTACGGGTTGCGGTCTTGGCTTGCGCACGGAGGGTCAGCAGATCATCGGTGTTGAGCCGGTCCGGAACCATCCTGTCAGCAAGGGACGTCTCTGCTCGAAGGGCTGGAACAGCGCCTTTGGCGTTGACCGGCAGAACCGGATTACCACACCGCTGATCAAGGAAAACGGCTGCTTCCGGAAAGCGTCTTGGGAAGAGGCCGTTAGCCTGATTCATGAGCAATTCAGTTACCACATGGAAGAGCATGGCCCGACCTCGGTGGGTGCGATCAGCTGTGCCCGGGCCAGTAACGAAGACAATTACGCCATCCAGAAATTTACCCGTGCGGTGCTGAAAACCAACAATATCGATCACTGTGCCCGTATCTGTCACAGCCCGTCGGTAGCCGGTCTTGCGCGGACGCTGGGTTCCTGTGCCATGACCAACAGTATCGGCGATATTGAAAAGGCCGATGTCGTGGTCGTCTTTGGCTGTGATCCGACCGAAAGCCATTGCATTATTGGCAGTGAGATTATCAAGGCGAAGGAGCGCGGCGCTCTGTTGCTGGTCGTGGATCCCCGTAAGACCCGGCTGGCCGGTCTGGCGGATGTCCACCTGCAGTTGCGCCTGGGATCAAACGTGGCGCTGCTTAATGGCCTGCTGAATATCATTTTTGAGAAGGGCTGGGAAAACAAGGCGTTTCGTGATGAGCATTGCCAGCATCTGGATCTGCTCAAATCCAATGTCAAAGAATATCCGCCGGAAGTGGTCAGCCGTATTACCGGGGTGCCGGAAGATCAGCTGGTTCAGGCGGCACGCATCTACAGCCATGCCCGGGCGGCATTCCTTGCTTACGGCATGGGGGTAACCCAGTATGTCAGCGGTACCAACAATGTGATGGCGATCTCCAATCTGGCCCTGAGCTGTGGCCATGTGGGGCGCCCCGGTACCGGCATTAACCCGTTGCGTGGCCAGAACAATGTGCAGGGTGCCTGTGACATGGGCGCACTGCCGGGTGTTTATGCGGGTTACCAGTCCACGGATGATCCTGCCATGCGGGAAAAGTTCAGCCGTGCCTGGGGTTGTGAGGTTGCAGATAAGCCGGGCATGACATCGTTGGGCATGAATGAGGCGACGCTGTCCGGCCAGTTCCACGCCATGATGATTTTCGGGGAAGACCCGGTGGTGACCGATCCGGATCAGAACCAGGTTTCTAAGGTGCTCAATCGTCTCGACTTCCTGCTTGTGGTGGAAATGGCCATGACTGAAACGGCGCGGTTTGCAGATGTCATCCTGCCAGCCGCCAGCTTTGCCGAGAAAGATGGCAAATTCACTAACTGCGAGCGTCGTGTTCAGCGTATCCGCAAGGCCATTGAGCCTATTGGTGACTGTCTGCCTGATTGGCAAATCATTGGCAAACTGGCCCGCGCATTTGGTGCTGAGGGGTTTGACTGGCCGTCTGCCGAAGCGGTATTTGATGAATTTTCAGCTCTCATGCCGATTTACAGCCGGATGAGTTATCCGGGTCTGGAGCAGCACGGTGGACTCCAGTGGCCCAGCGACAGTCGTTCGCCTGATGGTACCGCGATCCTGCACCAGAAGAGCTTCCCGAACGGCAAGGCTCGGCTGATGCCACTGCACTACCTGCCGCCGGCAGAAAACCCGGATGCTGAATACCCTTACTTCCTGACCACGATCCGTCTGCACTTCCACTACGGCTGTGGCTCCATGACCCGCAAGTCGCCGCTGCTGGAACGTGAAACGCCTATGGGCTTGCTGTTCATGAGCCCCCAGAATGCGGCCAACCAGGGCTTGTTCAACAATGCCCCGGTGGGTGTCCGTTCCCGCCGTGGCTATGTGGAAACCCGCGTAGTGATTACTGATCAATTGCCCCCGGGTCTGGTCAGTATGCCTTACCACTTTGACGATACGCCGTCGAACCAGCTGACCAACGATGCCCAGGATCCGGTGACCCGGATGCAGGAACTCAAGGCCTGTGCCGTACGGGTTGAACCACTGGATCCGGCGGAACGTCCGAAACCGATCCAGGTATTGCGTGAACAGGGAGATTGCCATGTACGTTTATGAGCTGGAGCGCCCCGAACATCTGCGTGACTGGCTGTTGATGCGCTACCGGGTCATGCAGCCAGTGCAGGATGCCACTGGCAATGGCAGCTGGCAGGAAGTCATCAGTGGTGATGTAACCCCGTTTGATCCGGCCCTGCGTCCGGTGATGTCGCCCAAATCGATGTTTTTTGCTGAGCGGGAACATCTGTTCGAATTTGATGGTGAGACATTCCGGTCTTCCCGGCCGGCTTCTGAGCCGCAGGTCCTGTTCGGAATGAAAGCCTGTGATCTCACGGCGCTGGCGTATCAGGATCTGCATTTTCAGGATGATCCTTATTATCAGGCTCGCCGCAATGATACGCTGCTGGTAGGTATTGATTGCAGCAGCGCGTGTGAAAACGGGTTCTGCAGCACGGTTGATGCAGGTCCGCTGGTGGATGAAGCCAGGGCTGATCTGATCCTGGCGCCCATGCCCAGCATTGGCGGTGATCAACCAGGCTGGTGGTTAATCTGCGCCAGTCCGGCAGGCCAGGCCGCAGTTGATGGTATGAACCTGACACCGGCGGATTCCCACTGGCGCTACTGGCGGGATATGAACGGTGAACATGCTCGGGCGGCGTTCCCGAATGACACCTATATCATCAACGGCATCCAGCGCATCAACGCCCGGGCGATTCCGGACGATGTCTGGGACAGCCTAGCGCGCAAGTGCCTAGGCTGTTCCGGTTGCAGCCAGACCTGCCCGACCTGCAGCTGTTATGCGACACGGGATATCAAGACCGATAAAGGCTTTTACCGTGAACGTTTCCACGACTCTTGCCTGATGGAAGGCTTCCAGCGTGAAGCCAGCGGCGCCAACCCGACCTCGGCGGCTGGTCGCCGCGTCGCCCGTTACTGGTACCACAAGTTCTCTGGTGACTTTGTTCGTAAGATGGGGCGGTTTGGCTGTGTCGGTTGTGGGCGCTGTGAAAGCACCTGTCCCGGATCCATTGGAGTGCACTCAGTCATGGAGAAGATTGCTCATGTTTGATTTAACCCCTGTCGCCGTTCGGCTGGTGGACCGTTACTCCGACGGTGAAGAAATTGATCATTTCACCTTTGAACCGGTGGCGGACGAGGGCGTGCTGCCCAGTGTAGCCAACCCGGCACAAGTGAGTCCCGGGCAGTTCTTTATGCTGACGGTTCCGGGTAAGGGCGAAGCCGCGTTTACCTATGCCGGTATGCCCGATGAAAATGGCCGCTTCCATGCATTGATTCGCCAGATCGGTAAGCTGACCGACGCGCTTTTCACCTGTCAGCCCGGTGATGTACTTGGTGCTCGTGGTCCATTTGGTAAAGGCTGGCCGGATCTGGCTGGACGTCGTGTTCTGGTGATTGCCGGTGGTTGTGGTCTGGCGCCGGTGGCAGCGGAGATCGATGCCCTGACGGCGCAGGGCTCGGCGCCGGTTGTCTATTTCAGCGCGCGCAGCGAAGCCATGCTGGTGATGCGTCAGGAACGGGATAAATGGCGGGAAGCCTGTCGCCTCTATGAAGCCGTAGATAACCAGAAAGGCGCCAGCCGGGAATATCTTAAGGGACGTGAGCTGATGAGCAACCTGGATCGTATCCAGGCAGAGGATGGTCCCTTTGATGATGTGATCTGCTGTGGTCCGGAAGGGATGATGGAAGCGGTTTGTAAGTATTTGACTGGACAGGGTTATCCTGCGGAGCATATCTGGTTATCGCTTGAACGTCGTATGCACTGTGGTGTTGGCCTGTGTGGCCATTGCTATGTGGCCAATGACCTTGTCTGTGTGGACGGGCCGACCTATCGGTGGGATCAGCTGGGCGAATTGGTAGTGAAAGAGAAATCGGTGAAACCACCCCGTGAACCGGTCGGCATGGGGCATGCCGATGTCGGTGAGTGTTGTGGTAACTGTGTTTGACGGTAGATAGCTAGGATGCCAGAAAGCCAGCCTGTCAGGCTGGCTTTCTGGTCATTGGGCAAGCGAGTTTAGAACCGCTTGCGTCCACCTGGGCCACCACGGCCGCCATTGCCGCGGTCATTCTTGCTCCGTTCGGTGGCAATGCTGACCCGAATATCCCGCCCATTCAGTGCCTGTCCATCCAGGGTGAGGGCTGACTCAGCGGACTCTTCCGTACTGAAGGTCACGAAGGCAAACCCCCGGGAGCGCCCTGACTCGTGGTCTGTGATGACACGGGCTTCTTCAATGGTGCCGAAGGGGCTGAATGCCTCCATCAGGTCTTCATCGGTGACCGAAAATTCCAGGTTGCCGACAAACAGTTTCTTTCTCTGCATCTAATACTCTCCAATGACGTAGGTTATCTTGACTCTCTACCTGCAAAACAACGGACGCCGTCAGAGGCTGGATCTTTGGGGTAAAAGTAAAGATTTCTGCACATACAGTCGGTTGGACAAGCTCGGTGGATATTTGGTTCCTCAGGCAGATGTCTCGTTTTCAATGAGAGCACTCTGCGTGTTGAACCGCTTCATTCTTATGATTGGATACTGGTCACAGTACTTCTTATTGCTTTCTGTTATGAGTAATGGTTTTCGGGCACTCAGATTAAGTGCATGTCTGGGGCCGTCAATGGATCAGAAAGGGATGCTTTAGCGACCTGAATGCGTTTGAGCAGGAGCGCGAGGTGTTTCTGTGCATCCATCGGTGTTCCTTGTAGCGTTCGATAATGGATAGATGGCTGGGTTCATGAGGCAGCGGCAGGGGGAGTATAGTTGTTATTCCTTGCGCAGGGAAAAGCCGGGATGGCGGACATGCATCAGGACATGGCGGGCTTCCGGATTGATAGTTGATCAAATTATTGCGGTAATCAGCGCGGAAGACCGGTATTCTTTAGTCACAAAAAACATCAATAACACGGTGATATTCCTGTTCACCGAACAGATTGCATGGATTGGGCATGACAATAAAAAAGATCCTGCTGCCGGTCATCATTCTGGCTGTCTTCTTACTGGGCGCGTTGCTGCTGTCGGCCTATCAACCTGATCGGCAAACCCGAGATGCTGTCTCTCCTGATGTGCTTGTCGAGACACAGTCTTTACGGGTTGAAACCGCCCCCGTTTTGATTGAGAGTCAGGGCACCGTTCAGCCTTCCACAGAAACCACGCTGGTCTCGGAAGTCTCCGGTCTCGTCACGGAGCTGTCGCCGGTGTTTGTCGCGGGTGGTGTGTTTCGCAAGGGCGATGTGTTGATCCGGCTGGATCCTCTGGATTATGCAGTGACTGTCCGTCAGGCGGAGGCAGCCCTTGCAGCCAGTCAGGCTCGTCTGACGGAAGAACTGGCGCGCCGTCAGGCAGAAGAGGCCAACTGGCGGCAATCCGGACGGTCGTTGTCAGATGCGCCGCCACTGCTGATGAGGGAACCGTTTATTGCGGAGGCCGACGCTAACGTCAAGGCCGCACAGGCCGAACTGGATAAGGCCAGGCTGTATCTGGGCAAGACAGAAATTCGTGCGCCTTATGATGGCATGGTCAAAAGTCGTCAGGCGGATATTGGTCAATATGTATCGCCGGGTACGCCTTTGGGGGTTACCTTCGCCACAAATAGTGCCGAGGTGCGTCTGCCGGTGACGGCCAGTAGTCTGCCACTGTTGGATATCCCGGCGTATGGCAGTATCGCGAACGGACCTTCGGTCAAGCTGACAGCCCAGTTTGGTTCGCAGACCGTTCAATGGAAAGGTGACATTGTTCGCAGTGAGGGTGTCGTAGAAGGTTCAACCCGCATGCATGTGCTGGTGGCTGAAGTGCATGATCCTTATGGTATGACTCGCAGCAACAGTAAGATGCCGCTGAAAGCCGGGCTGTTTGTCCGGGCCTCGATTACCGGCATATCACTGGACAGTGTTCAGGCGGTTCCCCGCTCCCTGATCCGGCGCAACAATGAGGTGTTGGTGGCTGACAAAGGCGTGATGCGTCTTCGTCAGGTGAACGTACGTTATGCCGCGGCCGGGATGGCGTATGTTGATAGTGGTTTTCAGACTGGAGATCGACTGATTACCACGGTGCTGGAAGATCCGCTGGAGGGGACGCCGATCATCGACCGCAGTCAAAGCGATGGAACGGGTGAGGGGTAAGCGGTGAGTAATGAATCCTATGAACGACAGGGGGTGATTGCCTGGTTTACCCGCAACCCGGTGGCCGCCAACCTGCTGATGTTGATCATTGTTGTCGCAGGGATTACCGCGGCATTCAGTATCAAGAAGCGTACCTTTCCTGATTTTGAAATCAATAAAATCCAGGTGGTAATTGACTACCCTGGTGCGTCACCGGGGGATGTTGAGCAGGGCATCAGTATCCGGGTGGAGGAAGCGCTCAACGGGATTGCCGGTATCAAGGATATTGAATCCATCGCCCGGGAAGGGAGAGGGGTGACCATTATTGATGTGGAATCCGGCTTTGAGGTGGATGATATTCTCACCGATGTGGAACAGGCCGTGGACGGCATTACCGGGTTGCCGGAAGAAACGGAAAAGCCGGTGATCAGCAAAGTCGAGAATGACCGGATGAACAATGTCATCTGGTTGTCGGTTTACGGTGATGCCAGTGCCTATTCCCTGCATCAGGTGGCGGTCAGGGTGCGTGATGACCTGCTGGCACTGCCTGAAGTCAGTAAGGTCAAGGTCTTTGGTGATGATGACCTGATTGTTGCTATCGAAGTGTCTGAACATACCTTGCGCGAATATCGTCTCACCTTTGCTGAAATTGCCCAGGCTGTACGCGGTGATTCCGTGGATATTGCCGCCGGTTCGGTGGAAACGCAGGATGGCGATATTGTGCTGCGTACCCTCGGACAAGCCTGGTCGCCGGCGGATTATGCGCGCATCATCCTGCGTTCAAACCCTGATGGCAGTCGATTACGGCTCGGGGATATAGCCGATATCAGCGAAGAGTTTGACAGTGATGATTCGTTGTCGCTGTTCAATGGTAAACCGTCCATCAGTCTGAATGTTCTGTCTGCCGGGGATGGGGATGATATTGCTTCATCAGCAGCAGTGGCTCAGTGGGTGGATGATCATCGTGACCAGTTGCCCCAGGGGGTTGATGTCGCAGTCTGGGGAGACAGTGCTTACTACCTGCAGGGCCGCTTGGACATGATGCTTGAGAATATGCTGGCGGGTGCCGTGCTGGTCTTTCTGGTATTGAGCCTGTTTTTGCGTATCCGTGTCGCTTTCTGGGTGATTATTGGTATCCCGGTCAGCTTTTTGGGTGCCATATGGTTGATGCCGGTGGGCCCTTTTCCGGTGTTTGTGAATCTGATCAGTCTGTTCGCATTTATTCTGGTGCTGGGGATTGTTGTCGATGATGCCATTATCATCGGGGAGAGTGTTTTCACTGAAATCGGGAGGCAGGGACATACCATCGACAGTGTGATCGTTGGTGTGAACCGGGTGGTCGTGCCTGCCATGTTTGGTGTGTTAACGACCATTGCAGCCTTTGCCCCTGTATTAACCGTCGGTGGTCAGGCGGGACCGTTTTTTGAATCCATTGGTGTTGTTGTCATCTTGTGCCTGCTGTTCTCTCTGGTGGAGTCCAAACTGATTCTGCCGGCGCATCTTGCCCATATGAAACGTTTACCCGCATCCGGTGATGAAAAAGGCTGGGTCAGTCGTTTGCAGGATCGTTTCAATAAGTCTCTTTTGTCGTTTGTTTCTGGTGTCTACCGACCGATGCTGGAAAAGGCGGTGATACACCGTTATGCCACCATCGCACTGTTTGTTGGCTTGCTGATGTTGACCATGGGAGCGATGAAAGGTGGGTTGGTGCGGTTTGTCTTTTTTCCGGAAGTGCCGAGTGATTTTCTCGAAGTTACGGTAAAAATGAATCCGGGAACAGCGCCGGAGGTCAGGAATCAGACCCTGGAAAAACTGCAGGGAGCGATTCGTGCGCTGGATAGTGACTACCGTCAAGAACATCCTGATAGTCTCGGATTATTGAAGCATGTTTTGATCTTCACGGACGGCGATACCGTCGGGCAAGTTGTCGTGGAAATGACCAAAGCACAAGGTCGTACGCTGGATGCTTATGAAATTGCGGATCTCTGGCGACAACGGGTGGGCGACCTTCCGGGGATTCGTGTACTGGATATCAAGGCGGGTGAAAATGCTGGTGGAGGCAATCCCCTGTTTTTCCAATTGAATGGCGATAATTATCCGCAGCTGCAGGCTGCCGCCAGAGAGCTTGAACAGTACCTTCGTATGACGGACGGCGTGCACAGCATTGAAAACTCCTTTGAATCCGGCCGTGATGAAATCATTCTTTCACTGAAGCCCGGTGCCCGGGCGTTAGGGTTGAGTTTGGCCGATCTGGGAGGGCAAATTCGTCAGGGGTTTTATGGCGAAGAAGTGGAACGTTTTCAGCGCTACAGTGATGAAATCCGGGTGTTGCTGCGCTATCCGGAGGATGAGCGCAAAACACTGGCCCAGTTGGAAAGTGTCAGAATCCGAACGGCCAATGGGGATGCTGTCCCGCTGGAAGAAGTGGCTGAATTGGAACGCGGACAGGGCTATGTGTCGATCCGGCGGTTGGATGGTAAGCGCAGTATTGCTGTCAGTGCTGATGTTGATACGTCCCGTCTGGAACCGACGACAGTGATCGATGATATCAATAACGTGTTTATGCCGGAGATGCTGAAACGCTATCCCGGCATTGAGCATGGGCTTGAAGGAGCCAGTCTGGAAGAGCAGAAAACACTGAGCAAATTGTCGCAGGCAGGCCTTTTGGCGCTATTTATGATCTATGCGTTGATTGCCATACCGCTGCGCTCCTATACCCAGCCGTTTATCATCATGTCCATTATCCCGTTTGGTTTGATAGGGGCGGTGTTTGGACATGGTGTGTTAGGGCTTAATCTCAGCATGTTATCGATATACGGGCTCATTGCGCTGGCGGGGGTGTTGGTGAATGACAGCCTGATTCTGGTCGATTTCATTAACCGGGGACGCGAAGCGGGTATGAGGTTACGTGATGCTGTGCTGCAAGCGGGTGAAAATCGCTTCCGGGCCATTATCCTGACATCGTTGACGACCTTCCTGGGACTGGTGCCTATCCTGCTTGAAAAGAGTCTGCAGGCACAGTTTGTGATACCGATGGCAGTTTCTCTTGGGTTCGGTATTTTGTTTGCCACGGTTATCACTCTGTTCCTGATTCCCGCATTATATATGATGCGGGATGATCTGGCTACTGTCAGGCATCGTGTGTGGCAAGGCTTTGGTCTGGTGGCTTTTGGGAAACGGTGATTGCTGTCTGGGTGAGATCGGGGTAAATCGACACCGGCGCTTTCCGTTTTCCGCCGCATCCACAGGGCTCCTGCCCTGCGATGCTACCGCGGCATCCCTGCCGCTGCTGCAAACGAAAAACGTCGGCGTCGATATCGGGCATCGCCGATTAAGTCGGCGGGTGATGGTTCGAATAGCTCAATCATAGGGTGAAGCTATGGGCAATGCGCTGGAAAACCTGCAGGAACATTTTCGGAAAATTCATCGATTGGCCCATCTTGCCGCGATGGGACAATGGGATCAGGCCGCTATGATGCCGCCGGGAGGCAACCAGGCGCGCAGTGAAGCACTGGCCGAGCTGGCCGTGATCATTCACCGGGAAAAAACACACCTTCAGGTTGGGGAATGGCTGGATCAGGCAGAAAGTAATGCGGCGGATGTTGACAGCAAGGCTTCATTACGTGAAATGCGGCGCGTCTGGCAGCAGGCTACGGTGATTCCCGAGGCGCTGGTGCAAGCCAAAAGTCTGGCAGGCAGTGCCTGTGAGCACGCCTGGCGAACACGGCGTAAGGAAAATGATTGGCAAGGTTTTGCCGTAAATCTGGAAGCCGTCGTTAAACTCTCCAGGGAAGAGGCGCAAATCCGTGCCGAAAGTATGAATTGTTCGCCCTATGATGCCTTGCTGGATCTGTATGAGCCGGGTATGAGCAGTGCAGAACTGGATCGCATTTTTGCGGATGTGAAATCCTGGTTGCCGTCATTGATCCAGACAGTGTGTGAGCAGCAGAAGCAGGATGTGGTGCTGACGCCTAAAGGACCTTTCGCAATCGAAAAGCAGGCGGCACTGGGGCGCAAGATCATGACGTTGTTGGGATTTGATTTTGATCACGGACGCCTGGATGTCAGCGTGCACCCCTTTTGTGGTGGCGTACCGGAAGATGTTCGTATTACCACCCGCTACAACGAGGATGACTTTACCCTGGCGTTAATGGGGATTATTCATGAAACCGGTCATGCCCGTTATGAGCAGAACCGACCGGCGGCAATGCTGGGTTTGCCGGTGAGTGAGTCCCGTTCCATGGGGATTCATGAAAGCCAAAGCCTTTTTTTTGAAATGCAGTTGGGGCGTAGTCCGGCATTCCTGTCGTTGATCGCACCGTGGATTGTTGAGTCGCTTGCGTACGGTGACGATCCGGCGCTTGAGCTGAATAACCTTCGCCGAATCTATGACCGGGTCAGCCCTGGCTTTATTAGGGTGGACGCTGATGAGGTGACCTATCCTGCCCACATTATCCTTCGCTATGAGATTGAGCGGGATCTGGTTGAAGGGCGGATTGAAGTGAGTGATATTCCTGCGCTCTGGGATGAGAAAATGCAGACCTCACTGGGGTTGGATACACAGGGCAATTACCGCGACGGCTGTATGCAGGATATTCACTGGACTGATGGTTCTTTTGGTTACTTCCCCAGTTATACCCTGGGTGCCATGGTCGCTGCGCAGCTATTTGCCGCACTGCGTAAGGAACAGCCGGATGTTGATGCGCAGATTCGTGCGGGGAATCTTCAGGGGATATTTGACTGGTTGCGTAACGGAATATGGCAGCAGGGTTCCCGGCTGGAAACAGATGCCCTGATTCAATCTGCTACGGGGGAGACGCTCAATCCTGCATATTTTCGTCAGCATCTTGAGCAGCGTTATTTAAAGGGGGCTTAAAAGCTTCTTTAACGTTGTTATTGGAATCGGCTGAAATATTCTGACAGCTCGATGATTTCCTGATCAGAAAGCCGGTAGGCCATAACATTCATGGTAGGATTTTTAATCTCGCCATTGCGATAGTCACGCAGCTTGCTGGCCAGCTCGTCCGCTGTCTGGCCGGCCAGCCTGGGCCCTTTCATGGCCGGATTACCCTGGCCACGGGTTCCGTGACAGCTGGCACAGCCTTTTGCTTGTACCACAGCCTGCAATTTTTCCAGTGACAGGTTGGCAGGGGCGGCGCTGTCTGCGATGGCAGGGCCTGTTAAGGTGATAAGCAGAAGGCTGGTGACGGCATGTAGGCAGAGTTTCATAATGTCTCCGTGTGCAGTCCTTGCTATTGCAAAGGGATAACCGTTTGCTGGCATTATACTGGAAGAACACGATCGACTAATCCCCACAAGGGTGGATGCCATGAGTGACAGTGTTGCAGGGAAGAATAGGGCTGAAAAGACGGTTCTTGTGACCGGGGCAACGGGGTTTATAGGGCGGTTTCTGGTACCTGAGTTATTGGCGGACGGCTGGCGGGTCATTGTGTATGCGCGCCCACCGCTGGATCGGGTCATCAACATTCTGGGGCCGTCAGTCAGTGTCGTCTTGTCACTGGAAGAGTTACAGGATCAGCCCAGGATTGATGCGTGCATCAATCTGGCAGGCGAGGGGCTTTTCAATAAGCGTTGGACGGTCGCGCGCAAACAGGTATTGATGGACAGCCGCATCGGTGTCACCCGGCAATTGCGTGAATGCTTTGAACGACTGGATACCCGGCCTAAGGTGCTGATCAGCGGTTCTGCTATCGGCTATTACGGGATGCATGGCGGGGATGTTAATCTTGCGGAGCAGGATACGTCGGGTGACGACTTTGCGGCTGACCTCTGTCGTCTTTGGGAAAAGGAAGCCAGGGATATGGAGGCATTAGGTATGCGAGTCTGTCTGTTGCGCACGGGAATTGTCCTGCATCCGGGCTACGGTGCGTTATCTAAAATGTTGCCGCCGTTTCGTTTTGGGTTGGGTGGCAGAATGGGGGATGGTCATCAGGTTGTTTCTTGGATACATATCCGCGATATGGTCAGTATTATCCTGTTTCTCCTCAGGGATTCGTCGTTATCAGGGGCATTCAATGCCACGGCGCCTCATGCCGTGACCAACGATCAGCTATCACAGACACTGGCATCAACCCTTCATCGGCCCTGTCTTTTGCCGATGCCGGGTCCAGCATTGCGCATGCTGTTGGGGGAGTCCGCTTCATTGCTGCTGAGTGGGCAGCGTGTGATCCCGACCAGGGTGGTGGAGCATGGTTTTTCTTTCGCTTTCCCCAAACTGGATGACGCGCTAAAGGATCTTTTGGCGGCACGCTAACCTATTATTCAGTTTGTGTCGTATGGTAAAGCCGATTGAAAAGGCGTGTGCAGTTTCGGTCAGCGAGACGGTAGAGGCTTGCAGGTCGATTGCTGCCGCGGCGCTTCTGGCCACTGTCTTCTAGTAGATTGCCTGCCAGAAAGCGGTTACGGATAGAGCGCATGGGGGGCGCCTTGCCAAGGATGATGCGAAAGACATCCCGAATATCGGCGAGCGTGAAGAGTTCAGGTAGAAGGTAAAGAGGAATTGTCGTGTATTGGATCTTGCTCTGCAGTCGTCTGATCGCTTCTTCTACCAATGCGGCGTGATCGTAAGATAACGCGCATACAGGGCTTCCATCCTGAATATCACACCAGTACGCTGATGGGCTATCGCAGATAGTCAAATCTGCACTGAGCAGGGCGCAGTAGACAACCGTCAGTGACCAGCCCCGGGAGTCTCGGTAATGGTTGCCAATGGAGGCGACCTGCTCAAGATAGCCGGGTTCGGCATCAATTAATGTACGTATCTGTCGGCGTGCCGCATCATCCAGTTCATTGTCCAGTTCGGGTTTGATTCTGCCTGCCGGCAGGGCCGGTTTGACGGTATTTGCTTGTGCATCCGGCAGGCGAGTCAATACCTGGAGTTTCCCTTCGTGTATCCGAAGTGCCGCCACATCAACGGAAATTAGTGCTGTCGACACTGACATGGCGGTGGTTGTCCTTGCTGTTGGCATGAATCTCTCTATAAGCCGTTGTTTGCGCTGCTTGCCAGAAACCGGCTGAAACCCTTTCGTCAGTATACCTGTACTGTGTTATCTTGACAGGTTAATGAACTATATTCACTATGTTAGTGAATATAGTTCATTATGTGATCAGGTGGTTATGCGGAAGCTGGGTAGTAGGGAGCGGATTGCAGCGTTTGATGTTGATGCACAGAAGTGTTTCACACCACTTTGCCCGCAGGAATTACCGGTTCCGGAAGGCTACTTGATCGTGGAGGAGCTGAACCGTCAGGCTGTCTATGCCCGTTATCGCATTGGTTCCAAAGATGCCCATCCGCCCTCGGCGGTATGGGTTGCGGATGCAGAACGGCCGGTATTGTCACCGGTTCCCGGGGATAATGTTGACGTCCGCTGGCCGATTCACGCGGTGCCGGGTACGCAGGGCTTTGAGTTGCTCGATGGGTTGCCCGATATCGCGGGGTATGACTTCTTCGTCTGGAAGGGGGTTGAACCCGATATGCATCCTTATGGCGCCTGTTACCACGACCTGGCAGAGCAGCGCAGTACGGGGGTCATAGACTTCCTTCGGCAGCAGGCAGTCGAGACGGTGTTGGTCGGTGGGTTGGCGCTGGATTACTGTGTCCGGACCACTGTACTGCAATTGTTGAGGGCTGGCTTTCGGGTCATTGTGAATCGCGCGGCCTGCCGGGGGTTGGCCCCGCATTCGTCGGAGTATGCCTGCCAGGAAATGCGTGAGGCGGGCGCTGATTTTATTGATTCTGTCAGTGATTTTGATGGTATTGATGACTGACGGTATCGGTTTTTTGTGATTATAAAAGAGCAGATCGTTGTATGACCGGACCGGTTATTTCGTCGTTACTGGATACGGATTTTTACAAGTTCACCATGCAGCAGGCGATTTTTCATCATTACCCTGATGCGTTGGTGGAAGCCCGCTTTCATTGCCGAACGAATACCAATCTGGCGCCATTGGCAGAGCGTATTCGTGAGGAAGTGGTTGCCTTGGCAGGCCTATGTTTTTCTCCAGGTGAGCGACAATGGATGGAATCGACGGGCCTGTTTCAAAAGGATTACCTGAATTATTTGCAGGCCACGCGCCTGGATCCGGACTGCGTCACCATCCGTGCCGGTGCGCAGGGGTTGGAAATTGATATCCGTGGCAGCTGGCTGGAAATCACCCTGTTTGAAATCTACATTCTGGCGATCGTCAGTGAGTTGTATGGCCGTTATCTCGAGCCGGTCATGAGTCTGGACGAGGGGCGTCGTCGGTTGTCCAATAAGCTGGATCAGCTTCGTGGCGCCGCCATCCAGCGGATGTACGATGGTTTTAGTTTTGTGGATTTTGGTACCCGCCGGCGTTTCAGTGGTGCCTGGCAGCGCGAGTTAATCGCTTGTCTGGCTGAGTCTGTGCCGTCCCAGTTTACCGGAACCAGTAATGTCATGCTGGCCCGAGAGTTTGGCCTGCGACCTGTGGGCACCATGGCCCATGAATGGCTGCAGGCGCATCAGGCTCTCGCGCCTGATCTGGGGGCCAGCCAGAAGCAGGCGCTCAAAGTCTGGCTGGAGGAGTATGGCGGTGAACTGGGTATCGCCTTGACGGACACCATCAATATGGATGCCTTCCTGAATGATTTTAACCGGGGGTTGGCCCAGGCTTACCAGGGAATGCGTCATGATTCAGGTGATCCCATTGTCTGGGGGGAGAAAGCAGTTTCCCATTATGAATCACTGGGTATTGATCCATTAACACGAACACTGGTTTTCAGTGATGGGTTGAACCTTGATATGGCGCTACGCATCTTCCGCCATTTCCGTGATCGTATCCGCGTCAGCTTCGGGATTGGTACCTGGCTGACGAATGATGTTGGCGCCTCACCGCTGAGTATTGTGTTGAAACTGGTGAGCTGTAACGGCCAACCTGTGGCGAAGATTTCTGATGCGCCCGGCAAGACCTTGTGCCTGGATCAGGGTTACATTGCCCAGCTGCGCCATGTCTACGGGTTGTGCTGATTTGTAACTTTCAGCGTATCCCGCTAGGATACGCGCCTGTTACCGGGGAGTAGCCTGCTCCCGGGAGTCGTCTGTCGACTCCCTTGTAGCGTGACCGTCAACACACTTGGCCCTCATGGCCATGGCGATCACGACCTGCCTGAACATGTCACGGGTTCCCTGGTTTGGCAAGACCGGAACGCAGTATCCTGACTCCGAGGGCGGGCAGGGTAGTGTGTTCCGATGTTGTCAGACCCGCCCTTCTGGACGTTTTCTTGGATGCATTGATTGTCTCGACACTGACTGTCGCTATCGCAGAAATTGGTGATAAAACCCAGTTGCTGGCGTTGATCCTGGCCTGTCGCTATCGACGTTTCTGGCCACTGTTCTGGGGTGTTTTGATTGCCACGCTGGCGAACCATGGACTGGCCGGACTGGCCGGACAGTGGCTGGCGGGTGTCTTCTCACCGGATACTTTAAAATTACTGGTGGCACTTTCCTTCATCGGAGTCGGGCTGTGGACGCTGATTCCTGACACGATGGATGAGGATAACGATAATAAAAAACAACTTGGGCCATTTCTGGCAACACTGGTGGCTTTCTTTCTGGCGGAAATCGGCGACAAAACCCAGGTGGCAACGGTGATCCTGGCGGCGCGCTATGATGCGCTGCTGATGGTAGTGGCCGGTTCAACACTGGGAATGATGTTGGCCAATATACCGGCGGTATGGATGGGTTGTCGCGCCGGTGATCGTTTCAAGCTGCAGTGGGTGCGTTTTGTGGCCGCTGCACTCTTTATAGGTCTCGGTATTTTCAGTTTGTTTGGCTGAGAAACGGGTTGCAAACGGGCGTGCTTTCAGAGAGAATGCACCCGCTGCCGACGAGCTCTCAGTCGGCATCTTTATGGCGGACCTTGCCGGTCCCCCCGCAATGAGCAGCTGTGAACTCCGCCAGGCCCGGAAGGGAGCAACGGTAGCAGTGCGCGCATGTGCCGGGGTGTGGCTGGTAGGGGACGCCTCCATTCTATCCTGCTCCATTCATTACCTTTATTTGTATCTCTTAAAACGATTTCATGCGGTGGTTTCGTGCATTGCCGGTGTGATTTCAGTTAGCATATAACGTTGTAATTGCCTGAGTGTCTTCCTGTAACTGTTGTGGAATGACCTGCCGTCTGTTGCGGTATCCCGGCTTAAGCGGGGCTGCAGGTTGGCTGGCACTTGAATTCGTGTCCGGAATTGTCCCTGGAGTAATGAACAGCCAATGAGTTATCAGGTACTTGCCCGAAAGTGGCGCCCCCGTACCTTCAAGGAGCTGGTAGGGCAGGTGCATGTCCTGCAGGCGCTGATCAACGCCCTTGACAGTGGCCGGCTTCATCACGCCTATCTATTCACGGGTACCCGGGGGGTGGGTAAAACGACTATCGCCCGTATCCTGGCCAAGTGTCTCAACTGCGAGACCGGTGTCACATCGGAACCCTGTGGGCAGTGTTCTGCCTGCCAGGAGATCGATGAAGGGCGTTTTGTGGATCTCATCGAGGTTGACGCCGCTTCCAGAACCAAGGTGGAAGATACCCGCGAACTGCTGGATAACGTGCAGTATGCGCCCACCTGCGGCCGCTTCAAAATCTACCTGATCGACGAAGTGCATATGTTGTCACAACACAGTTTCAATGCACTGCTGAAAACGCTGGAAGAACCACCGCCCCATGTGAAGTTCCTGTTGGCCACTACCGACCCGCAGAAGCTCCCTATCACCATCCTGTCTCGCTGTCTGCAATTCAGTCTGAAGAATATGTCGCCGGAAAAGGTCGTAGGGCACCTGCAGGATGTATTGGATAAGGAAGGCATTCCATACGAATCCAGTGCCCTCTGGCAATTGGGGCGTGCGGCTGATGGCAGTATGCGTGATGCGCTCAGCCTGACCGACCAGGCGATCGCTTTCTGTGATAACACGATTACTGAGCAGGGTGTCAGCGCCATGCTCGGTACCATTGATCGCAGCCAGGTGCTGAATGTAGTGTCGGCACTGGCGACCGGTGATGCATCCAATGTCCTGAGTACAGTGGCAGGTCTGGCGGAGCATGGGCCGGACTATGCATCTGTATTGGCGGATATGCTCTCGGTCTTGCACAGGGTAGCCATTGCGCAGGCGGTTCCCGATGCCGTGGATAACAGCCAGGGGGATCGGGAGAACGTACTTTCTCTGGCGCGACAGATGACGGCTGAGGATGTGCAGCTGTATTACCAGTCTGGTCTGATTGGTCGACGCGATCTGCCGCTCTCACCTGATCCGCGCACCGGTTTTGAGGTGGTGATGCTGCGTATGCTGGCCTTCCGTCCCGACGGTGTACCGGTGGCGCCGGTACAACCGCTGCAGCAGGGAAGAGCATCGGCAGGGCAAATGGATAGCAGCCCTGCTGTATCACAGCCGGAACAAAGCGAGCGTGAAGAACCTGAGCCTGCGGTTCGAATGGCTCAGGAGGTGCCGGAACCTGTTCAGCAGGAACCGGTGCAGCAGGAATCTGCGCCTTCACCTTTAGTTGATCCTGATGCGTTCAATGCTTTGGCTGCAGAATCGATAGAGCAGGAGTCTTCGCTGCAAGAGTCTGTTGTTCTGGGTGAGCCAGCAATAGTGGCTCCCGAACCTGAGTCTGTGCAGCCAGAGCCCGAGGTCGCAGTCACCTTGCCTGAGGTCGTGGCGCCTGAGCTCCCAGTGACTCCTGAAACCACAATGCAAGAGAATGTCGCTCCAGAGCCTGCGGCTGAAGAGATCTTGCCACCGTCAACAGAACGGCTGCCGTTGTCTGCGTTAACACCTGATAGCTGGATTGCGGTATTTCAGGAGCTGCCATTGGCAGGTGTCACCCGTACAATTGCTTCCTATTGCCTGCTGGAAGCTGTCGACGGTCATCGTCTGACCATGGTACTTGACCAGAACCACGATACCTTATACAACGACACTCATCGTCTACGTATGGAGGCGGCGCTCAGCGAGTATTTTGATACGTCGGTGACGCTGACAGTGACGCCCGGCGTAGCTGATCGGGAAACCCCGGCGGCTTGGCGAGAGCGGCGTAGACAGGAGCGGCAGCAGGAAGCCGTAAACAGTATTTATGCCGATGAGCGGGTGCAGACATTGGTCAGTACATTCTCCGGCACCATTCTTGATCATACAATTGAGCCGGTCGACTGATTGTCGACCGTTGAACGACGAAATACCAATATCAGACCTGCTATACAGTGCGGGTCGGTCATTATGAGGTGAATATGTTGAAAGGTGGTATGGGCAACCTGATGAAGCAGGCTCAGCAGATGCAGGAGCAGATGCAGAAAATGCAGGAAGAGCTGGCCAACGCCGAAGTGCAGGGTGAGTCCGGTGCCGGACTGGTGCAGGTGGTCATGAACGGGCGTCATGATGTTCGTCGTGTCACCATCGACCCCAGCCTGATGACCGAAGAGAAGGAAATGCTGGAAGGTCTTCTGGCTGCAGCAGTCAATGACGCTGTACGCAAGCTGGAAAAGAGCCAGCAGGAACGTATGGCTGAGTTGACCGGTGGTATGGGCTTGCCAGCCGGCTTCAAGATGCCTTTCTGAGACACGCCAAACTATGTCATTCAGTCCGCTAATTGTTCGCCTGATGGAGACGCTGCGCTGTTTGCCGGGTGTCGGACCCAAGAATGCCCAGCGTATGGCCATGCACCTGCTGGAGCGTGACCGGGAAGGAGCGCTGGCGCTCGCAGAGACGCTTCAGGCTGCCATGGAGGGTGTAGGACGCTGTAAGCGGTGTCGTACGCTAACGGAAACCGAACTCTGTGCGATCTGTTCCAGTCATACGCGGGATCAGCGATTGCTCTGTGTCGTTGAGACGCCCGCCGATGTGCTGGCCATTGAGCAGGCTGGTAGCTATCGCGGTTACTACTTTGTCCTGATGGGGCATCTGTCACCGATCGATGGCATTGGTCCGGATGATATCGGTGCGCCTGAGTTGCTGCGTCTGCTGGATGAGATTGAGGTCGAGGAAGTGATTCTGGCGACCAATCCAACCGTAGAAGGCGAAGCGACGGCCCATTATCTGGCGGATCAGGTGCGGCGTCGTGGGTTAAAGGTTTCTCGTATTGCCCACGGTGTACCACTGGGTGGTGAGCTAGAGTACGTCGATGGCGGAACGCTGGCCCATGCCTTTGCCGGGCGGCGGGAAGTCACTGCCTGATTGTGAGTCCGGCTATTCATTGATATTGGATAGCCGGATGCTTTCCGTTATCAATTGTTATTTCCCGCCTCTATCGTTTTGAGCATGGCCCTGACCTTGGTCATTTCCAGGCTTTCTTCAGCACTGGCAGGAGCGATAGCTTTTGCTTTTGTCAGCAATTGCTTAATCTTATCTGCTTCTTTACTGCCATATAAACGGTTCAGGGCAATACTGTATTCCAAGGGAATGACTGGTGGCAGAGGGTTGTGATTCATCGCCTGTTCAAACCATTTCCGCATAATTTTCTCATTGGCGCCGTAAGTCATCCTGGCGACCAGTTTTCCAGCTTTCTCAATAATCCCTGCGTGAACACCACCCAGTGCGGCAGCACCGAACAGGTGGTTGGGTTGTAGGGACATTAATTGTTCAAGATCTGATTTCATCGGACGGGTGTAACCGGTTGCCAGGGCTTCGCTTAAGCTGAGGTCCTCGGCAATGCGGGCTTTGGCATAAGCATTACTGAACAAGACGTAATGGGTGACAGGTTGGTAACCACGCAGACTGTTCGAGAGAGTGATCACTTCCCGTAGAAGGTTATGCTTTTCCTGTTGGGTTCGCGCTAAATGCTGAGCGTAAATGCATTGTGCGTAAAGCGCAGGGATGTAGCCGGCTGGGCCTAATGCGATTCCGAGCTGTTTGGCTTCCTGGAACCGACCCTCGAACAGGGCGCGCCAGGCATCCTGTAACTGTGCAGCGTAGAGTTGGTATTCTGTATCACTAATCGTCTTGGGATCGATGGCCTGATCGTTAGTGCTGTCGGTGTTGTTGAGTGTGTCAGTAATGATGTTGGTCAGTTCTGGGTGGTTGTTCACCATGCTTTTCAAGTAAGCCACATCGGGAAAGGGCTCATTAATACCGGTGGTAAGGCGATCCCAATGGTGTTTGAGTTTAGCGCCGCTGTAATCATATTGCGGTAGCGTTTCAGGATAAGCTGCCCATGCATCGTTTGCCTGTGTGAGGCGCGATAGTGTGGCCAGGAGGAATATCAGCAGAATAAGTGGTAACTTGCGCATTACCCGTCCGTTGTCTTTTGAAAAGTCTTGTTATGAGCAAAACGGCTGGTTTTGTCTTTTTTATTGAAGGGATGGTAACAAAGCATCAGGGGTTTGGGTTGACCTCTCTGACAGGCCATGACCGATTACCGGTCATGGCGAATGCTGAACGTTACTGGCGTACCGTGACGCTTTCAATGGTAATGGTTTCTGATGGTACGTCCGCATGTGGCCCTTTACGGGTTGTGCGGGCTTTGCCGATTTTCTCCACGACATTCATGCCGTCGATCACTTCACCAAATACGGTGTAGCCGGGCTGTGATTGCGAGCCATCAAGGTAGTTGTTGTCAACCAGGTTAATGAAGAACTGGCTGGTTGCGCTGTCCGGGTTGCTGGTTCGGGCCATGGCGATGGTGCCCCGCCGGTTGGATAAGCCATTACCTGATTCATTACGAATGGGTTTGTCTGTCTCTTTACGGCTCATATCTGGTGTCATGCCCCCTCCCTGGATCATGAAGTTGGCGATAACCCGATGAAAGATGGTGCCATCGTAAAACCCTTCGTTAGCATATTTGAGAAAGTTGCTAACGGTTTCAGGGGAGTGTTGTTTATCAAGGTTGAGGGTGATCGTACCTTGGCTGGTGTTGATGTCTACGACCACATCGTTCGTTTGTGGTTGTGATGCGCTGGTGGCGGCTTCCGGCGAGCTGGCATGAGTGATACCGGTGATCACCAAAAGAAAAGCGCCTATGAAAGTGAGTAAACGACTAGGCATGATAAGTTTCCATTGTGGTTGAGTGAGACTGTTTGTCCCTGTCGGCTCAGAGAGGGAGCAGTAAGCAGTAACAGATTAATCCTTTGAGTCGAGCGTAATGTGACTGGTGTCGGGAGCGGGTGGCGGTTCATCCTGGGACGGATCAACCAGGTAGCCCGACTGTGGACGCAGACTGATGCTGCTGGTGTCCGGTATGTCGTAATGGGGATCCGGTTTCTTGTCCTGAACGTCTGCGCCGACAGGGGCCACGGTGATGCCTGCGCCAGGATTATTGATTTGGGTTTTGTCGCTGGATGAGGGTTCTGATGAAGCATTGGGCTCAGATGTGGCTTGTGGGGAGGCTTCAGGTTGTGGTGCGGGGGCATTTTCAGGCTGTTTCTGTCTCAGCTGGCAGACGGCACCTGCCTTTTTTAAGGCCGCCTGGTATTTTTTGGCTGTTGTTTCATCCAGCCCATTTTTCAGAACCACGGTTTTTCCGGAAAACAGCTTCTCAACCTGTGCAGGGCTCGCCTTGAATAGTGCCGCGACGTTTTTCCGCACCTGTGCTTCTTTCACACTGTCGTCGATTTCGCCAGAGAAAATCAGGTCATAAGTGGCTGTCATACTGGTATCCGTTATTAGGTACGGCCGAAACCGCAGATCCCGTGTCATGTTTTAGCAATATTGTACTGCTAATTTTCTTACCAGCTAAAACCAATGATTGCAATAAAACGGACGACAGAGGAGTACGGATGCATGGTGCGTTTACTGCTGGTTATGGTGCTGATGGCAGGTGCAGCCTCGCTGAGGGCGAATGAGCAACTAACATCGAGCCTGTTTGTTGACCCGCCTGATGTGCTATTCACCATCCAAGGGTCTAATACGATTGGTGCACGTCTTGCGCCCGAGCTGGTGCGGGACTGGTTGATGGCAGTTGGTCTTCAACAGGCGCAGATTCAGTCAACCACCGTGGAAAACGAGCAGCGGATTGTGGCCCTCCATTCCAGTGGGCGACAGATTGCGGTTAACGTTAAGGCTCATGGAAGTTCTAGCGGATTCAACGCATTGTTGAATGGTGAAGCCGATATGGCAGCCTCATCGCGTCAAATTCGCAAACAAGAGCGATTGGCGCTGGTACGGTTTGGTGATTTGATGTCGGCCTTATCCGAGACGGTGGTTGGCATTGATGGTATCGCGATCGTTGTTCATCCAGACAATCCGTTGAGGCAGCTAACGATTGGCCAGGTTGCACGGATTTTTGCCGGTGAAGTGTCGAATTGGTCAGAGCTCGGTGGTGAGGATCGCCCCATTGTGGTCCACGCCCGCGATGAACGGTCAGGGACATGGGATACCTTCCGGAAGCTGGTTTTAGGTAAGACCTATTCATTAACATCGGCTGCCATCCGGTTTGAATCCAACGCCGTGCTATCCGGACGCGTGACAGCTGAACCTGATGCTATCGGTTTTGTAAGCCTGAATACCATCGGGCAGGCCAGAGCGCTCGCCATAGCCAGTGGTGAGGCCCGTGCATTACTGCCAGACAGGTTGACAGTGGCAACGGAAGATTATGCCCTGGCGCGTCGTCTTTTCCTCTATCTGCCGTCTGTTCGTCCTAATCCCTATGCACAGGATTTTATGCGCTTTGCTGTAAGCTGGCTGGGGCAGCAGGTGGTTGATCAGGTGGGGTATATTCCCCAGAATGTTACGCCATTGTCGCCGGTACTGGATGATGAACCCCTCTACTACCGTGAGCAGGTTGACCACTATTACCGATTGTCGGTGAATTTTCGTTTTTATGAAGGCAAGGCCCGGCTGGATAACAAGGCGCTAAAGGATATTGAGCGACTTGCATTGTTCCTGAAGGAACAACCCGGTCGACTGCTTCTGGTCGGTTTTGCAGAAAATAAAGGCTATAACCCCAATGCCAAGCTATTGTCTCGGCTTCGTGGGCGTGTCGTGCGTCAGGCCTTGATCCGTGAGGGGGTTCCCCGGGGTCGGGTTGATGTTTTGGGGTTTGGCGCCTATCTGACATTGACGGATCAACAAACCCATTCAGGGAAGATGAAAAACCGTCGGGTCGAGGTCTGGTATCGTCCTGATGCCAAGCCGGCCATGGAGACTCTATAGGCGGGTGTTGCTATGCACTGTTGATAGGGTATCGGCTTCGTGCTAGCACGTAACCAATACCCGTTTTCGTTATTGTCTGCCGCCTTTCTTCTCGTCGGCACTATGGAACAGCAGGTACATTTCGACCAGAATGTCGGGGAGTTGTTCACACATATCAATGACCAGGTCTTCGTTGGCGCTGATCTCGCGGAACTCCGGCTCATCACTGAAGACGCCGGAAATGGTCATCACGGGGAGCAGTAGTTCGGCCACTTCCTGCTCATGGGTATCCAGCCAGTGTTCTTCATGTTCAAAATGGGCTTCAACGAAACCGGTGCACCAGTCTGCCAGAGGGGAATCCATCGGGGGCTGTTTGGCTTCGACATCAGCGGGGATTTCCAGTTCATCTTCATCGCTGTTGAGTTGGCGGTCAATCTCTGAACGGATGATCCGGATGCTGTTGAGGGCATTGTTCTGCGCTTCCGGGGAGGCTTTGTCTGTTAGACCCGCTGTCATGTAATCCAGTGCGGTGACATCGTCCACGGTCACCGGGCCGACAACCAGGCCGGTGAGAAAACCGTGGGCGGAACGGTAATCCATGACATCTTCCTGCTGTTCGGTCTCGCGGTCGCCGGCCAGCTCGGTCAGGAAATCGGCAAGGTGCTGATGGTGCATATCCAAAGGAATAACCTCAAAAAGAATAAGATGGCAATCGGTTTGCCAGATGGGCGCATTCTAGGGCAGCACGTCGCTCAAGCAAAGTGTATACTGCCTGGCTTGTTAAACCGTCTGACAGATTGCATTGCAGCCGTCTTACGGTCGTGGTTCTGATCCTGGTGTAAGGTACTGAATGTCCGACAAGGCACTTGAAGTTCTCCATAATACCTTTGGTTTTACGGCATTTCGTGGTCAGCAGGAACCGGTGATCCGGCGTGTGCTGGCCGGTGGGGATGCACTGGTGCTGATGCCGACCGGTGGCGGCAAAAGCCTTTGTTACCAGGTGCCGGCCTTGATACGTCCGGGCACTGCAGTGGTGGTGTCGCCATTGATCGCCCTGATGGAAGACCAGGTAAGAAGCCTGAACCAGTTGGGCGTGCGGGTTGGGTGTCTTAACTCGGCGATGCCTGTGCAGGATCAGATGCAGACTGAAGAAGACCTTGTGCGTGGTGAGCTGGATCTTCTCTATATGGCGCCAGAGCGTCTGCTGATGCCGCGCATGATGGCGATCCTGAAGCAGATTACGGTCGCGCTCTTTGCCATTGATGAAGCTCATTGTGTGTCCCAGTGGGGGCATGATTTCCGGCCGGAATACCTGCAACTCGCCGTTCTGGGGCAGCGTTTCCCCGGTGTGCCACGGGTGGCATTGACCGCCACGGCGGACAGCCGAACCCGGAAGGAGATCATTGAACGTCTGGCGTTGAATCAGGCAGAGTCATTCGTTGGCAGTTTCGATCGTCCCAATATCTTTTACCGGATTTCCCAGAAGCGCCAGGCCAAGCAGCAGTTGCATGCGTTTATTCTGAAGGATCATCCCGGGGAATCCGGCATTGTTTACTGTATTTCCCGGAAAAAGGTCGAAGAACTGTCTGAATGGCTGAATAACCACGGTATTCGTGCACTGCCTTACCATGCCGGTATGTCACCGGAAACGCGTTCCCGCAATCAGCACCTTTTCCTTAATGAGGAGGGGCTGATTATGGTGGCAACGGTGGCCTTTGGTATGGGGGTGGACAAGCCGGATGTCCGCTTTGTCGCGCACATGGATCTGCCTCGCAGTATCGAAGCCTATTACCAGGAAACCGGTCGTGCCGGGCGGGACGGTTTACCCGCAACCGCGTGGCTGGCTTATGGGCTGCAGGATGTCATTATCCTGGGGCAGATGTTGTCCCAGTCCAGTGCAGATGTTTCTGTTCGCAATGTTGAGAAGCAGAAGCTGGAGTCCATGCTGGCGTTTTGTGAAATCAGTGGTTGTCGCCGACAGGCGCTTCTGGCCTATTTTGACGAGGCACTGGATGAACCCTGTGGGCATTGTGACTTGTGTGCGGAACCGGTCGTGACCTGGGATGCCACCGATGCGGCCAGGAAGGCCCTGTCGAATGTCTATCGAACCGGCCAGCGTTATGGGGTTACCCATCTGGTGGATGTGCTGATGGGACGGGAGAATGCCCGGGTCAAGCAGTTGGGGCATGGTCAGTTGTCGACCTTTGGGATTGGTCGTGACCTCAGCCAGAAGCAGTGGCGTTCCGTGTATCGTCAGTTGGTTGCGCGTGGTTTTCTCAGTGTTATTGAGGAGCATGGCGGTTTGCAGTTGTCAGAAACAAGCCGTCCACTCCTGCGCGGCTATGAAGTGTTGATGCTGCGACGGGATCGCTATGAAGTGCAGGAGGCGCGTGAAACCCGCGATAGCATCGGGAAAGTGGTTGAAGTTCATCCGGAAGGTGAGCCTCTCTGGGATGCGTTGCGGGAGGTGCGCCGGGAGCTTGCCAAGGCACAGGGTATTCCTCCCTATATGATTTTCCATGATTCAACGCTGCGTGAAATGATTCGCCGCCGTCCCGCGAGTCTTAGTGAGATGGAGCAGGTGTCCGGTGTTGGTCAGCGTAAGTTGCTGGCTTATGGTGATGAATTCCTGACAGTGTTAAGAGTGTTTGCAGCCTCTTCCGTTAGTGTTGACCAAGCCGAGGATGCCCTCGTTTGAGAGGCTCCTCAGGCTGACTTTGGTATTGGCTGTTACCTGGGATTGCGGGCATCAAAGCGGAATGTCAGCACAGATCCGCAGTGCCTGCAGTGATATTTAACACCGTGTTGAATCCGGTTGTGGCGAATAGCCGTTAGCGGAATTTCCCGCTCTGGGCAGTCACAGCCATAAATGAAATGGTGCCGCCCGGCATGACGTATGTCGTAGCTGTGGCAGCGTTCGGGGGGCACCTGAAACAACGCCATGACGGCCTGCCACTCCTTTCCGTGGGGCTTTATCCGGTGGCCGTAAACCTTGGCTGCGATGAGGTGTGCCACCTCATGGGCAACGATATGATGGACAAAATGGGTGGGATTTTGCCGGTAGAGGGCAGGGTTGAATCTTAGCCGGTTTTTACCCGGGAGTGCCTGCCCGGCGTCGCTGCCAAGCAAATCCATCAGGATCACCGGGGGAGGAAAAGGGATATCGTAATAGTGAGACGCTTTGCGGATTAGCTGGTGAATGCGTCTATTGATGTCCTGTTCAATCTGGCTCACGGCGACTGCCCTTAGTACCGGTAAACGATAAACCTTTCTCATGTGGATTCGATCATGCCTTTCGTAAGGCCGTGGATACTAGCCGTAATTGGACCTATCGTCCGGTCGAGGCAACTGTACGTAGCAGAATTACAGATTAATGGCGGTATCGGGAGGCGGCTTTGCAGCCTGCCTCCCAACAGACTCAGCTGGTGTAAATGGGGCCAACCCCGATACTCCACAGAACGACGGTGATGGCAAGAATCGCCACCAGTACCACCAGTGCAATGCAGAGGATTGAGCTGGAAAAGACAAAACCCTGTTCTTTGCTGATATTCATAAAGACCGGCAGGCCGGTATAGAGAAGGTAGGTGGACCAGCTGGCGGCCGTCAGCCCGACCAGCATCATCAGCCAGAGGGACGGGTAGAGGCCGATCAATCCGGCGAGAAACAGGGGGGTAGTGGTGTAGGAGGCAAAGGTGACGCACTGGCTGATGGTGGGGAAACAGTCATAGGTCTGTGCCATCCAGTGAATCGCCCGACCCATTACATAGACACCTGAGAGTATGGCCAGGTAAGCCAGCAGAGCCATTGAGGCGGCGCTGTCGGTCGTCAGTCGGACAACTTCTTCACTGCCTGCCAGGGACCAGCCGGTCACCGTTGTGCCAAAATAGGTGCATATGGCGGGGATCGCCGCCAGGATAACCACATTGGCCATATAAGTTTTGATGACAGAGGATTTTTCCTCACGGATGCTGCGCCATTCCTGGTCAGGATGCGTGAATAATCCCCAAACATGAAGCGCCATGATTCTGCCTCCTTGCCAGTCGATCAGGAAAATCTTAGAATGCTCATGAGCTGGCTTGTCTGTTTTGGTTGTGGGTCAATTGTCAATACTGCTAACAAACAGTAGAACAGGCTGCGCTCCGGATGGCAATAGTCAGCATTGTATGAAAAACTGTTTTATCTCGTTAAATTAGATAAAAGCTTGAGGTGCTATGTCTGCGAAGCAGGGATTAAGCAAGATGGCAGCGGTATTGCTGCTGTTACTGGTATTGGCGGTGTTGCTGGTCAATTCTGTTCTTGATCAAAAGGCGGAAAGCACAGTGACGGAACCGGTTGTGACCAGCGAGCCGGTGATGGAAAGTGAAATGCCTGATTTTGGCAGTATTCAGGATGTCAAAGCGAAAAAGGCAGCGTTTTTTGGGTATATGAAGCCAATCGTTGATGCTGAAAACCAGAAAATAGTGGCTGAGCGTACCCGTATCGAGCAGCTATCCAGTCAGCCCTCACTGAGTGAAACAGATAAGGTGTGGTTAACGTCTATAGCGAAAAAATACCGGTTGTCGCTGGTGGATGAATTAACACCACAATGGTATGTCGCGTTGCTTGAGCGTGTCGATACGCTACCTGTCTCGCTGGCGCTGGCCCAGGCCGCAAATGAGTCGGCCTGGGGGACATCCCGTTTTGCGCGGGAAGGGAACAACCTGTTTGGGCAGTGGTGTTTCAGCAAGGGCTGTGGTCTGGTGCCCACGCAGCGTAGTGAAGGAGCCGATCATGAAGTCAGAAAATTCGACTCTGTCGCTGGCTCTGTGGCCGCCTATCTCCTGAATATCAATACGCATGCCCAATATGCGGAGCTGAGAGCCATGCGGGCCGAGGCACGTCGTGAAGATCAGCCGGTTACTGGCATTTACCTGTCTCCCGGTCTTGTCCGTTATTCTCAGCGGGGCGCAGCCTATGTTCATGAACTGATGGCGATGATTACAGGTAACGGCCTTGAAAAATACGATGTCGCGCTTGCGGCACCGGCCAGTCCGGGGGCTGGATAACTTAATAGGCTCAAGTAAGTCGAATCCAAGGGGGAGGGATGCCCATGTGGCGTAACTGGCTATCAGGGATGATCATTTGGTGTCTGGCGTGTGTAGCTGTTGCGGCACCGAAAAGTGAGTATTGGGCACTGTGGGACCGGAGCCATGAAAATAACGCTGAAGCAATTTCTCATGTTGAATGGCAACGCTTGCTGGATGCCTATCTGATCGAAAGGCCTGATGTGCGCCTGTTTGATTATGGTCGTGTATCCACAGAAGATCGCGCCAGTCTGGATCATTATCTGGCGTATCTTTCAGGTCTTGATCCCCGAGGTTATAACCGTCGTGAGCAGATGGCGTATTGGATTAATCTCTACAATGCCCTGACGGTTCGGCTTATTCTTGATAATTACCCCGTCAAGTCCATCCGCAAATTGGGCGAAGGTTTTTTCAGCTTTGGCCCCTGGGATGACGACATAATAACCGTAGCGGGACAGCGGTTAACCCTGAATGATATCGAACATCGTATTTTGCGTCCGATCTGGAAAGATAAGCGGATTCATTATGCAGTGAACTGCGCCAGCATGGGCTGCCCTGACCTGGCTGCCTCGGCTTATACCGGTGAAAATGTTGATGCACAGCTGGCAAAGGCTGCCAGCCGATTTATCAATCAGGCCAAGGGTGTCAGATTTGAGGGGGGAACGCTGTATCTTTCCAAAATTTATGACTGGTACGCGGTTGATTTTGGGGATTATCAGTCATTGATGGCGCACCTGCAGAAATACGCGGCAGTGAAAGCTAATAACTCAAGTTACGCACAAGACTGAAAATACGGCATTATTGCCGGTATGAAACACGATCTGATTGAGCTGTACTCTGACTACCTTCTGTCCTCTTTTGGCAAAACAACCGCAACCGGTT
>MUIA01000454.1 GCA_002084115.1 Oceanospirillales bacterium LUC14_002_19_P2
TATGACTCATTACCTCGCTTGGCGGCGCGCTCTAACAGAGCGTCATAGGCTGACGACTGCACGCATGTTCGAGAAAATCATTGGACATTGGTGCTACCAACCACAAGGGGTAACTTAGCCAATCTTGCCTGTTAGTGCAGGAAGCGGGGATTATAGTAGGAATGAAGTTTGTTCAACAATAAGTAAACACTATAAATTTGGCAGACTGTGAAAGCATGGCGTCAGGGAGGGCAATGCGGTGTATGGCGGAATCTGTATAGTGGGTATCCTGGTCTTATTGGGCGGGTGTATGTCTGATCTGACGGGTTACAGTTATAGCCGTGGTGAAATCGCCAGTCAGGCATGGGTTGATGCCGGTACAGTGATTGTCGTGGAGGTGGTTGGCAGGACGACTGATCTACAGGGGGAGGTTGGTTTTGGCGAAGCTCCTGCCCGCGCTGACAACCGGCGCATTCTCATGACCATTCAGCTTGATACCGGCGCACATATTTCTATTGAGCAGGCAGTAGAGCTCGATTATTCCATTCATGCAGGGGACAGGGTACACCTGGTCTCTGAAGGCGGTGTGACACGTGTTGTAACAGCTACGCCCTTGAAGAATCAGTGAGTCAACCATTAGACTGCAGGATTTCATGTTCTGGTAATCACCATGAAAAAAGATACGCTGGTTGCAGTCGGTATTGTTGGCTGTATTGTGATCCTGGGCGGGCTGTGGCTCTGGCACGATCATGCGACAGTGCAGCCGTTATCTGCTGAGCCTGAGGCGTCGGCTACGTTTGATCCTGTTCCTGTTTATTCAGAGGGTGCTGATCTACATAGCGATGCAGAGGATGTCACGCGTATTATTGTCAGCGACAGCCTCAAGGGTAGCGATGTTGATATTGATCAGGTGCTGTCTGACAAGGTTATTGTCAACGACAAAGTGGTCAATCTCCCTCAAAAGGGAAATCAATAAATGGTCTGCTGTCGGCCTGCCTGATTTTATATGAGTAACCATACCATGAGCCTGTTAATTGAAGCCGATGAGCTGGCTGGGATGCTGGGTGATGAGTCGCTAAGGCTGATTGATACCCGCTTCTCGCTGCAGGATATCACCCTGGGCAATCAGCAATATCTTGATGGCCATATCCCGGGCGCTGTTTATGCGGACCTGAAGCAAGACCTGTCAGGCTCAATTTCGCCTGGCGTTACCAGTCGGCACCCGTTGCCTGATCCGGTGCAATTTGCGAAACGGTTGCAGTCCTGGGGAATCACTGAGTCTACGCATGTTGTTGTCTACGATGATGGCAGCCATGCCATGGCCGCGCGTTGCTGGTGGTTGCTGGCGTGGGTTGGCGTTTCCCATGTGCGTGTGCTTCATGGTGGTTTTAAGGCATGGGTCGAAGGGGGGGGGGCGGTGACTCAGGATGCCTGGGTGCCTGAACCGAGCGATACCGTGTTTTCCCCCGGTTATCTGCAGACGGTTGAAGCGGATGAGGTTTTGGGGCTGTCACGTCAATCAGCCGTATTACTGGATGCGAGAGGGCGAGAGCGTTTTGCCGGACGGGAAGAGCCCATTGATCCTGTGGCGGGACATATTCCCGGTGCTATCTGTATGCCGTTTGCTGACAATATGGATGGCAATCATCGCTTCCTTGCGCCGGGCGTTCTGGCGGAGCGTTTCGGGCGCTTTTATTCCACCTCTGATACGGATACGGATACGGACTCACGGCCGGTGTGCTACTGCGGTTCCGGTGTAACAGCTTGCCATAATATCCTGGCCATGCGACTTGCGGGCTTGCCTTGGCCGAGGTTGTATCCCGGTTCCTGGAGTGAATGGATCACTGATCCTGCGCGTCCTGTGGCAACCGGCGACTGAGTCAGCGCCGGCAGGGAACCAGTGAGCGTACATCTTCCTCTTTCAACAGTTGCATGATCAGCTTGTCCTGGCTCTTTTCGCCCTGGACGCGGAGTTTGACTTCATAGTGATCCCGCTCAGGTTTGAATTCAGCAATGAAGTTGCTGACTTCAAAACCGCCACCCCGACTGGTTGAAAGGATTTTCTCCAGGCAGCCGGGATTGTTGGCTGTGATCAGTTTGAGTTGAATGCTGGTCATGCTGTGTTTCCGTCGTTGTGTGCCGCCAGTAATAAAAAACCCCCGGACCGGTTAGGTGCGGGGGTTTTTTGTATCTGCTGCCTTCAGTCACAAACGCTTCCCCGCCGGCTGATCATGGTCTTAATCCCGGTCATCTTAATCAGTTTAGTGGAAGTCGCTGCAAATGGTGTCAAGGCTTAACCGCTCAGTATTCTAACCCGGATATTTCATAAAGCCGCAGTCTGACCATTCAATTTCGAATTTCCTGTGGGGCTGCTGCTTTATTACTCTGTATTACTCTGTGGCTAAAGGACTTCGGGCCCTGGGCTACTCAA
>MUIA01000230.1 GCA_002084115.1 Oceanospirillales bacterium LUC14_002_19_P2
AACCCTCTCCCTGAAACTGAAGGTCAATCATTTTCAGCTCAGGGCGAAGATTTACATGACCGCTCTGCGGGCATCATTCGAGCAGCTAAGGTTATTCGTTACTGCGTAACTTGAGTTAATAAATTGTCTGAATCCCTTTATTAAGGAAGATACGCTGAAGATCCCGCAGCAGCTCCTCGGAGGGAGGCGTGACCTCTTCCAGCTCATAGATATCTTTCATCAGATCCCATTTATGCTTACCCAGCGAATGGTATGGGAGCAACTCCACCTTCTCAATATTCTTCATGGGCGCAAGGAACTCAGCCAGTTGCTCGGCATAAACAGGATCTGTTGTATACCCATCAACAACCACATAACGGATCCAGGTCGGCTTATTGATCTCCTGAAGATAACGGGCAAAGCTAAGCACACGCTCATTGCCAACATACGTCAGTTTCCGATGCAGGTCGTTGTCCATATGCTTGATATCGAGCATGACAAGATCAGTTTGCTCAATCATATCAGCAATGGGATTGGTAATGCCTTTGACATAACCATTGGTATCCAGACAGGTGTGAATCCCTTCTTTGAGACAGGCACGGAACAATTCAGCCACAAACTTCGGCTGAAGGCTTGGCTGACCACCACTGACAGTCACACCACCTGACAGAAAGTGTTTTACGGCACGGATTTTTTCCATCAGATCACCAACCGACACCATTTCTCCGTCTTTCATGCTTCAGGTATCGCGGTTATGGCAATAACGGCAACGCATCACACAGCCCTGCGTGAAAACCACAAACCGGATACCCGGTCCATCAACAGTTCCAAATGAGTCAGTTGAGTGAATTCTGCCCAGCATGCCTGCTCCAGATAATGAGGAATGTCACGTCGGCATCGTTATTGTCTGGTTTTTCCGCACAACTCAAGCCAACACACAGGCTGCAGACGGAGACAACGGTGCCATAAAAATCAAAAGTAGTTGGGGATACTAAATAGTTTTTGAGGTTTTACTATCTGTACTAGCACCTAAGCAGAACAGCCTCACAGGAAAAGAGGCGTAGACTAACCGCGCATTTCTACCCACCTGGGACAGGAATTACTGTCTTGTTAAATCCATTTCATAGACGACAACTATCATTTTATTCATTTAGCGCATAAAGACAGAAAAATGCTAAAAAAAACAAGAAAAATCAACTCCAATTTAAGTAAACCTACCTATATTAGCTCTACTGGCCATTTACTAGTATACGGTTCATAACGATTTTAATAGACACAGGATTCCCTTCGCTGGAGCGATATAATGAGCAAATATATGTATACCACGGTTTACGAAGAGTTTACTGGTATCAAGCCTCCTGAACCTAAAGAACATAAGCCCAAAAGAAAGCGTAGTTACGGACACCCTTACCGTATGCGCCTGAATATGCAAAACAATACCGCTTCAGGCAATGAAAAACCGCAGCGTCATTTCAATAATGAGTCGATGCCACTGGAGAGCAGTGACTATAACACCGCTTCTGACAGCTACATAGTTAATTCATCGAGACCGAAACAAGAGGAATCTCACTTCTCAATGAGTGATACTGCTCCGCGCGTGACTTACAAGAAAAGACGTCATGTTGACCATGATGCCCACTTCTAACCACACGCCATTCATCTGTTAGTTTTTCGCACACGACAAATCTGAACGACATATCTGGCCCCGACCCTTGATTATCAACTGTAAAGATCGCTCTAGACGACACTGAAAGCATACTCTTCACATCATAATGAAGCAGTGCTCACTCGGTGAAGAATCAGCTGTTGGCAACAGAAATAGAAAACCGACTGGAAGACACGTGTAACCGCCGAACGATGGCGGTTACACGTCAAAGAGAGAGTTAACCCAAAACGTACTTGATCATAACACCTGCCGCGACCGCCGAGCCGATAACACCGGCTACGTTGGGTCCCATAGCATGCATGAGCAGGAAGTTCTGGGGATTAGCTTCCAGGCCAACCTTGTTGGACACCCGGGCAGCCATCGGAACAGCCGATACCCCTGCAGAACCAATCAGCGGATTCACCTTGTTCTTGCTGATCAGGTTCAACCCCTTGGCCATCAGGACACCACTGGCTGTACCGATACAGAATGCCACGATACCCAGACTGAGGATTCCCAGAGTTTCAGCTTGCAGGAACTTGTCAGCCACCAGCTTTGAACCCACAGACAATCCCAGGAAGATGGTGACGATGTTGATCAACGCATTCTGTGCAGTATCAGACAGTCGATCCACCACGCCACACTCACGCATCAGGTTACCGAAGCAGAACATACCCAGCAGCGGTGCCGCATCCGGCAACAACAGGGCAACCAGCACCAGCAACACCAGCGGGAAAACGATCTTCTCACGCTTACTGACAGGTCTCAGCTGCGTCATGGTGATGCGACGCTCTTCCTCAGTGGTCAGGGCACGCATAATCGGCGGCTGAATCAGCGGTACCAGCGCCATATAGGAATAGGCGGATACCGCGATAGCTCCCAACAATTCCGGCGCCAGCATGCTGGACACGTAGATCGCTGTTGGACCATCCGCACCACCGATGATGCCGATCGCTGCAGCCTGCGCAACAGAGAAATCCATCACACCCAGCGCCGTCATTCCCAGTGCGCCCAAGATGGTCGCAAAGATACCGAACTGCGCTGCCGCACCCAGGAACAGGGTGCGAGGGTTAGCCAGCAATGGACCAAAATCCGTCATCGCACCAACACCCATGAAAATCACCAACGGTGCAATACCGCTAGCAATGGCCACAGAGTAGAACTGATAAAGCATACCGTTGCTGTAGGTCAGGTTCTGCGCCAGCTGGGAGGCTGCAAACTGAACCTCGGCCGGTGCTGCTTCATAGACCTGCAGCAATTGCTTGACGGACTCAAAGCCCACACCCAAAACACCCACCATCGCTTCAATGTGGGCTGGATTTGCCTTATGAATCAACTGCTCAACCGCGGAATAGGCCAGACCCGCTTCGGGAATATTGGCAAGAATACCACCTACCCCGATCGGCACCAGCAACAGCGGTTCAAAGTTCTTCCGTATCGCCAGAAACAGCAGGCCGAAACCCACCATTATCATGACAAACTGTCCCAGGGTGATGTTATAGAGACCCGACCCGTACAGGAGTGTTAACAGTTTTTCCATGATGGACTCCTCAGGCCAGCATCAGCAGCGTATCGCCAACAACAACGGAATCACCTTCCTTGACGGATACCGAACCCACCATACCGGTGCGGGGCGCACGCACCTCCGTTTCCATTTTCATGGCTTCCAGAATAATCAGCACATCCCCTTCCTGAACCTGCTGCCCCGGCTGGACATGCACCTTCCAGATGTTACCTGCCAGGGGAGCAGGCATAGGCTCACCACCGGTGACCGCTGCACTGGCTGCAGCAGCCTGCCCCCCCGGCGCCACGGATACTGGCTTGATACCGGAGATATCCCCACCATCGGCCACTTCCACCACATACTCCTGACCACTGACCGTGACGGTATACACTTCCGGCTTACCGGATTCACGCGCCACCAACTCTTGACCAGTCGGCGCAGGCTCAAAGGCGTCGGGATTACCGCGGTTTTCCAAGAACTTGATACCGATCTGCGGGAACAGGGTGACAGTCAACACATCATCAATGGCATTCTCAGCCAGTGTGATGCCCTTCTCTTTCACCTGGGCATTCACTTCTTCTGTCAGGCGAGCCATCTCGGGCTCCAGCACATCTGCCGGACGACAGGTAATGGAATCTGCGCCATCTAGCACCCGAGCCTGAAGCTCACTATTGAACGCTGCCGGTGCCGCACCATATTCACCCTTCAGAATGCCCTGGGTTTCTTTTGAAATGGTCTTGTAACGCTCGCCGGTCAGGACATTCAGTACCGCCTGGGTTCCGACGATTTGAGAGGTCGGCGTCACCAGCGGGATATAACCCAGATCTTCACGGACCCGCGGAATTTCTTTCAATACATCATCAAACTTATCGGCAGCGCCCTGCTCCTTGAGCTGGCTTTCCATGTTGGTCAGCATGCCACCAGGTACCTGTGCTACCAGGATACGGGAATCAATACCCCGCAGCGCCCCTTCAAATTTGGCGTACTTCTTCCGGACATCCCGGAAATAGGCCGCAATCTCTTCCAGAGCGTTGATGTTCAAGCCTGTATCGCGATCGGTGCCCTGCAACGCAGCAACAATGGATTCGGTCGGCGAATGGCCATAGGTCATGGACATGGACGAAATCGCGGTATCCACACGGTCAACACCGGCTTCAATCGCCTTAAGAATGGTCATGGATGAAAGACCGGCGGTTGCATGGCAGTGCAAATGAATGTCCAGATTGGTTTCCGCCTTCAACCGTGACACCAGCTCATAGGCGTCATAAGGCGTCAGAATACCGGCCATATCCTTGATACAAAGCGAGTCAGCCGCCATATCCTCAACACGCTTGGCCAGGTCGACCCACATACCGGTGTTATGAACGGGACTTGTCGTATAAGAAATCGTGCCCTGCGCATGGGCACCCTGCGCCTTGACAGCCTTCATCGCCTGCTGCAGGTTACGGGGATCATTCATTGCATCGAAAACGCGGAACACATCCATCCCATTGGCGACGGCGCGCTCAACAAAGGTATCAACGACATCGTCCGCATAATGGCGGTAGCCCAGCAGATTCTGTCCACGCAGGAGCATCTGCTGTTTCGTGTTTGGCATCGCTTTCTTCAGCGCACGCAGACGTTCCCACGGATCTTCACCCAGGAAACGGATGCAGCTGTCAAAGGTTGCGCCGCCCCAGGTTTCCAGGGACCAGAAACCTACCTGGTCCAGTTTTTCGGCGATGGGCAGCATGTCCTCAAGGCGCAAACGGGTTGCAAAAAGAGATTGATGCGCATCACGCAGCACTACATCAGTAATGCCTAGCGGTTTCTTGTTCTCAGACATTCGGTAACACTCCCCCTTGACTCGTTAACCTGACTACTGGCGACGCGCGCGATGCTGCTGAACCGCTTCATGAATCACGGCGAGCAGTACCGGATCACTTGCAGGGTCACCGACTGTCGCGACAGGAACCCTGGCAACAGCAGGTTCGGGTTCCTCCGGCTTCGTGGCCTGAATGATTTTTGACATGATGCTGGTCACAATGACCAGAAGGGTAAGGAATACGAAGACAAAGCCCATGCCGAACAGCATCAGGTTCACGCCTTCGCTCATGAGATCCGCTGGAGACATGGCGCTTCCTTATTTCGTTGTTATCGTTCGCGCCCGGGTGACTAGACGACACCTGATACACGACGTTTCACTTATTACACGGTCTTGAATTTCGGGGACATTTTACCCGAATACCGGGGTCGCGCAATATTGACTGTATTTATACTTATTATTTGGGCATTTATTTCCATGATTCATGTCATGAATAGTGCAATCAATCGCCACGTATTCATACGACATCCATCGTAGCAATGACAGTTGTCTGTTTTTGCAGGAGTGATAGAGTACCGCCCTTTTCCGCCACAGGAACGGTGTCTGCCGATGCGACTTGTCCTCGCCCCGATGGAAGGGGTTGTCGATTACCTGATGCGCCAGCTGCTGACTGACAACGGTGCCTTTGACCTCTGCGTGACGGAATTTATCCGGATCACCAACACCCTGCTGCCTGAAGCGGTTTTTCTGCGGCTATGTCCCGAACTCAAAAACGGTGGCCATACACGTGCCGGCACGCCGGTTTTCATCCAGTTGCTGGGTAACGACCCCGCCACTATGGCAGATAATGCCGCTCGCGCCGCTGAATTGGGCGCTCTCGGCATCGATATTAACTTTGGCTGTCCGGCTAAAACGGTTAATCGACACAAGGGTGGCGCAGCGTTATTGAAAGAACCGGACACCCTGCATCGCATCGTCCAGTCTGTTCGTCAGGCCGTCCCGGCGCACATACCTGTTACGGCAAAAATGCGGCTCGGTTTCGAGGATAAATCCCTGGCCATTGAGAATGCCGTCGCCATTGAGTCAGCCGGTGCTGACACCCTGACGATTCATGCCCGCACCAAGGTTGAAGGTTACCGGCCACCGGCTCACTGGGAATGGATCGGCAAAATACGTGAATATGTGTCACTGAATATCATAGCCAATGGCGAGATCTGGTCTATTGACGACTACCAACGCTGCAAGGCGGCCAGTGGCTGCAGCGATATCATGATAGGCCGCGGTGCGATCGCCCAGCCCTTGCTCGCCACCCGGCTGAAATCCCTGCAGGATACCGACAGCACCATGCCTGACTGGCTCGAAACCCGGGCATTACTTGTACAATTCGCCCAGACGGTACTGCACAGTCCTCAGGAATACCTTGAGCATTGCAATATCCGTGAACCCGGGCGTTACCTGGCCGACCGCTGCAAACAGTGGCTTGGCATGATGGTACGCTGCCACGAAGGGGCTGCGACCTTGTTTCAGCAGATCAAACGGGAAACCTGTCCGGAAACCATCTATCGTACGCTACTGACTTAACAGCGGGTCAACCAGCCACCATTGACGATTTTGTTGCTATTGAGACTCAAGCCTTGCCAAGCACCAACAAGCCTGTAATCAAAACCGCCAGCATTCGCTGGAACGAGCGTGGACAACCGGTCTCCGATCATTACGACGATATCTATTTCTCAACTGAATCAGGCCCGGATGAAACCCGGCACACCTTTATTAACCAGAACTTTCTTCCGGAACGGTTTGCCGCGTTAGAACCCGGTCAACATTTTGTTGTTGGTGAAACCGGCTTTGGCACAGGCCTTAATTTCCTCTGTACGTGGCAGTATTTTGATCAATACGCCCCGGCGGATACCCGGCTGCACTTTATTTCTACCGAAAAATATCCTCTGACAACGGCAGACCTGACACAGGCACTAGCGCTCTGGCCAGAGCTGTCAGCCTACAGCCAGCAGTTGGTCAACCATTATCCAGCGATGACCGCTGGTCAGCACCGATTGGTTTTTGATAATGGCCGTATTGTACTAACACTGCTCTGCGGCGATGTATTGAAAACATTGCCGGAACTGGAAACATCTGTCGACGTCTGGTTTCTGGACGGGTTTGCCCCGGCCAAAAACCCCGATATGTGGCAGCCGGAACTGTTCCAGTCACTGGCCAATAAATCCTCCTGCGGAGCTACCTGCGCTACGTTTACAGCCGCAAGACTGGTACGAGATGGATTAGAAAATGCCGGATTCATGATCGAAAAAGCGCCGGGATTTGGCCGCAAACGGGATATGATTCGGGGTCGGCTGCCAGAGGCTGTCCCTTCAGATGATTCCCCCATCTGGTTTCAGCAATCAAAAACAGTTCATAACAAAAAGAACGCGCTAATTATCGGGGCAGGCATGGCCGGTGCGGCAACAGCACGCTCTCTTGCAGAATGCGGATGGCAGGTACGGGTGATCGACTCCCATGACAAACCTGCCAGCGAAGCATCGGGCAACCCCCAAGGCATGCTGTATACGCGACTATCGGGCAACAGCACGGTATTAACCCGTTTCATCACGGAAGGCTATCTTTATACACTCAGCCTGCTGAATCGGCTGGAAGGCCAGAAAACTTCTGACGATACTCTCTGGCAACAAACCGGCCTGATTCAGCTCGGTTTCAGCGCAGGTGAACAACAACGCCAGCAACGCATCCTTGAATCCGGCCAATACCCTGAAGCTCTGTTACAAGGTCTGGATGCGGAAGCACTCTCCTCACTGGCAGGCCTTCCTTTAAATGCATCCGGACTCTATTTTCCAGATGCTGGCTGGGTACACCCACCATCATTATGCAAACGCCTGCTTGAACACCCCAATATTGAATTTACCGGTAACCTTCAGGTCACAAGCGTTATGCATGAAGGTAACCAGTGGCACGTTCAAACAACGTCCGGAACAACATTGAGTTCAGAAGTCATTGTGATTGCTTGTGGCCACCTCTCTTCGAAACTGGCACAAACCCGGTACCTGCCACTGAAAAGCATCCGGGGCCAGATTACACAACTCCCCGCCACAAAAAGCAGCCAAAAGCTACAGACAGTCGTTTGCAGTGAGGGCTATATTGCCCCTACCTGGAACAATAGCCATACCCTTGGGGCAACCTTTAATTTCGATGATGATTCAACGGAATGCCGCAAACAGGATCACGACACCAACTTAGAAAACCTGAAAACGTATACGCCTGGCATTTCTGATGCACTGATAGACTCTGCACTTGATAGCGCGCAACTGAAAGGTCGAGTGAGTTTCCGATGTACAACACCGGATTACTTGCCAGTTGTGGGCCCGGTAGTTGATGCTGACATTTTCAAAACCTATTTCGCGCCATTGCGAAAAAATGCCAAACACCGGTTTACTGATACCCCCGAACAACCGGCAGGTTTGTACATTACAACCGGGCATGGATCCAGAGGATTGGTAACCGCTCCGCTAGCCGCGGAAATCCTGGCCGCCTACATCTGCAACGATCCCAGCCCCGTGCCACGCGATCAGCGTCACGCCTTGCATCCGTCCAGATTCATGGTCAGAGATTTGGTAAGAAACAAGGTGTAATGCAGAAATCGTTCTGCCATAACAACAATCAGCCGACCTTCTGGTCGGCTCAAAAGCTTTAACAGCCTACTGGCTTATTTTCCCGGGATAACAAACACCCGCCCCTCCCAGGCCACAATAACCACCAGGATTCTTGGCAAGATATTGCTGGTGATAATCCTCCGCATAATAGAATTCTCCAGATGGGAGAATTTCTGTTGCGATGACATTATTGCCAATGCCATTCAATGCCTGCTGATACGCCCGAAGCGATTGTTCAGCCTTATCTTGTTGTTCTGAACCGGTGGTATAAATCGCTGAACGGTATTGGGTACCTATATCATTTCCCTGTCGCATCGCCTGTGTGGGATCATGATTTTCCCAGAATACGGCCAGCAATTGCTCGTAACTAATTTGCATAGGATCAAAAATAACACGCACCACTTCAGCATGACCGGTATAACCGGTGCAGACTTCTTCGTAAGCAGGGTTCGGGGTAAAGCCGCCGCTATACCCAACCATCGTGACATAGACACCGGGTTGCTCCCAAAACAGTCGTTCAGCTCCCCAGAAGCATCCCATACCAAACACAGCAACACCGTAACCATCCGACCAGGGAGGCGACATGGCATGACCATTGACCCAATGTTTTTCACGAATCGTTAAAGGACTATCGCGCCCGGGCAACGCCTCTTCCCTTGACACCAGCACAGTGATACCTGCCATTACCACACCTCCATTGATCACATTATTTTGCTGCCGGAGCGCGCTGAACCTGTTCCATTGGCGGAACAACCAGCTGTGGATCCAACCGGACCTGGTACCAGTTCAAGCGCCAGTCAAGATGAGCGCCGGTAACCCGGCCAGTTGCACCCACCTCCGCCACAGGTTGCCCCTGACGGACAAAATCACCTTCTTTAACCAGAGACTTACTTAGGTGCAGGAACGAACTAGTGATCCCATAGCCATGATCAATGATCATTGTACCGCCAGAGAAATACATATCCGGGTGATACAGGACAACACGACCATCGGCAGGTGATTTGACAGGAGTACCGGTTGGTGCGGCCACATCAACGCCAAAATGAGGACGACGAGGCTCCCCATTAAATACACGCTGACTGCCGTATACACCGGTCACCGGTCCAACTAAAGGCCAGATAAATCCGTCCAGAAAGGCATGAAGTTCAGAATCCACTTCCCGGGCTTTTCTTACAAGACTGTTTTCATGGCGAACACGCTTTAAATGGGCTTCAGATGGTGCCATATACTTTTGCGCAACACCTTCTATGCGTTGAACCTGATATTCACGCGCTTCCAGCTTCAATGCTTTCTCAGTCTTTTTACCATCCGGTGCAATCACTGTGTAAGACTGCTGCAATTCTGCATCACGCCCAAACCCCAGCACAAACTGTCCATCCGCTGTAACTGGGACTTCTTTATCCCTGTAATAAACGACAGAACCAGGTTGCACGGCCCCTTTATACAAAGCACCTTGCGTCAACGGCTCACCGCTGTTCGCAGAAACAATTAAAGCCTGCAGCAGAAGAGCGGCAGCAAACCAACATTTTTTGAGAATCGTCACACACACCCCCGGACATGACATTAACCCGCATTACTCCTATAATAAGAAAACTGGGTTAACATCACCAGATGGAGGTATCAACATGGATCTGTTTATACTCGCGGTGTCACTGCTGCTCCCTGTAGCCTATGGCGCTATCCTTCTCACCCCTCTCGCAATTGATACACATCGCTACCAAAACACTCAAAAGATCAAACAATAGAACCACCCGGCCACCATGCAGCAAGCCTATCACTCAGGCATCGACAGGCTTGCTGCGACGCACACTACCATCACTGCTTACGGTACATTCCTTCAGATATTCTGAATACTTTCGCGCAAACTGCTGCACAGCATCCCAGTCGGTATACTCAATATCCTTACTGGTATCTGTATTACCGCCCGTTATCTTCATGATGAGTTGAATCATGACACGATCAAACCAGCGATAACGGCTATAGAGTAGCGACCCTGCCATCACGCCGGTCATGCCAGGTTTCCAGGTGATTTTCCCCAGAAATTTCTGTAGATAAGAATTTGTTTCGGGTCTGTTTTTTTCAGGTTTACGGGCAGTCAGGTTAACACTGAAAAATCCGGATGGATGCTGATTCAGAAATGTTTCATGCTGCCTGATAAAATCAAACACCTCGGGCAAATGGTGGCCATAACGTATCGGGGAACCGATTAATATTGAATCATATTGATCCAGATTAAAATGAGCAGTCCCCTCTTCCAATGAAAGACATTCCACCGTCTGACCGCACTGTTTTAACTCAGACGCAATAACATGTGCGATTTTTTCAGTCTGACCATCACGAGATGCATAAAGCAATAAATGCTGGGCCATTGGATTCTCCCGATTCAACGCATGCTTCTATTTTAAACCGCATTGTACAGGAAACAGGCACGCAATTTATTTACCTGAATCAAATCTTGCCGACATTAGAAGCAATCAACAGGATAAAAAATACAGAAATAAAAAAAGCCCTGCATTGAATGCAGGGCTTTTTTTTATGGCGGTGAGAGAGGGATTCGAACCCTCGATACGCGATTAACGTATACTCCCTTAGCAGGGGAGCGCCTTCAGCCACTCGGCCACCTCACCTCGGAATCGAGCGCTATATTACCAGATTCCCGACGTTTGCAAAGTGTTTTTTCAGACTGAACACTTCGACTTTAAACCACGGCTCAGAACTGTTCTTCGCCTTCCTCTTCAACAACGTCATGAACCCAAGGCTAGCGGTTGCCCGAATGATGGCCGTCCCTATCTTCCTTTTCTTTCTGGATACGCTGATAGATTTCTTCACGGTGGACTGCCACTTCCTTCGGTGCATTGACGCCGATCCGCACCTGGTTACCCTTCACCCCAAGAACGGTAACCGTGACATCATCACCTACCATCAGGGTCTCACCAACACGGCGTGTCAGAATCAGCATTACAATCTCCTTGTCTCAAAACCAACAAACAATGATCGTCTATTCATCTGCCAGTTTGTGCTTGTCGAATTAATCAGCGCATACCACTTCACTGATTCAGCAGCCCTGTGCAGGACCCCCATGAATCGGCCAGTGCCATATCACCGAAGCAATAAGATTAATACAGGACTGAAGTTTGGCAACAGATTCCCGCATATTCCCTATTCTTCAAACACTCCGCTAACTTTCGGGAGCACCGCGCGATAAAAAACGCGCATGTCTCTGGCAATCTCCCTGTGCGACTATCCGGTCCGCACCATCATAGCTCACTATTCGTTATTCGTTGACGCAAACCCTGACAAACTATCCTGCATAACAGCATCGAAATCACTGTAGAACGCTATCAGGCCAAGCCGCACCAATCCCTAACACACCAGGCAGACCGCCACGATCAGACATGCGGCCTTACCCATTTCCGTTATAGATCAAACTATGTACAGCGACAGTCTAATATCAACAACCGCTATTTCCATGAGTATTTGTACGGGACGAAAAACGCCGTAACGCATTACTCCGCCGTGGGCTCCTGATCCAGCTCAAACGCCGAATGCAGTGCCCTGACCGCCAATTCAAGATACTTCTCCGCGATCACGACCGATACCTTGATCTCTGATGTTGAGATAATCTGGATATTGATACCTTCAGCGGCCAGCGCCTCAAACATCCGCGTCGCGACGCCGGCATGGGACCGCATGCCAACACCGACGATGGACACCTTGGCAATCCGGTTGTCACCGTCAAACTCACGGGCACCCAGTTCATCCGAGGTATTACCCACCACGGCCAATGCTTTCTGGAAATCATTGCGGTGTACGGTGAACGTGAAATCCGTGGATTTGTCATCGGCCACGTTCTGCACAATCATGTCGACTTCGACATTGGCCTTGCTGATAGGACCCAGAATCCGGGAGGCAACGCCGGGGATATCAGGCACCCCCTTGATTGTCAGCTTGGCTTCATCCCGGTTAAAGGCAATTCCGGATACAACGGGCTGCTCCATCTCGTCCTGCTCCTCCAGTGTAATCAGTGTCCCGGGGCCATCCTCAAAACTGTGGAGTACCCGCAGGGTCACATTGTACTTACCGGCAAACTCCACCGCGCGAATCTGCAGAACCTTTGAGCCGAGGCTGGCCATTTCCAGCATCTCTTCAAAGGTAATTTTATCCAGACGCCGCGCGCCTTCAACAACACGGGGGTCAGTAGTATAGACACCGTCGACATCGGTATAGATCCGACACTCGTCCGCCTCAAGGGCTGCCGCCAGCGCCACCGCCGTGGTATCGGAGCCACCACGACCCAAAGTCGTGATATTGCCTGCGCTGTCTACACCCTGGAACCCGGCTACCACTACCACACGTCCGGCATCGAGATCGGCTCGAACCCCATCAGTATCAATGCTTTCTATACGGGCTTTGTTATGCTGACTGTCCGTTTTGATAGGCACCTGCCAGCCGGTGTAGGACGTAGCCGGGCAATTACGCCGGTTCAGCGCCATGGACAGGAGCGCAATGGTGACCTGCTCCCCGGTGGAAAGGATGACATCCAACTCCCTGGGGGTTGGCGTATCATGCATTTGATGGGCAAGATCTACGAGGCGATTGGTTTCGCCAGACATGGCGGATACCACGACAACAATATCGTGCCCCTGCTCTCTGAATCGCTGTACTTTTTCCGCAATGGCTTCTATTCGCTCGACTGAGCCGACCGACGTGCCACCGAACTTCTGAACTAACAACGCCATATCGTAAGTACTTTTATTTAGGCCCTTTTCCAGGTTGGCGGATCATTTCAGAGCCTCCTGTCTTATTTTCAGATAAAGGTAATCCAGGTCATTGTACCCACACGCTTTATAGATAATGCGTTTGGGTGCTCTCTCTGATTAATACGCAGATACTGGCTCTCCAAGCCTGTTTTCACAGGTTATTCGTTCCCATAGCTGATCCCAGCGTCCTTTTGTCTCTGTCAGTGCCCGCATGCCAAGCAC
>MUIA01000308.1 GCA_002084115.1 Oceanospirillales bacterium LUC14_002_19_P2
AACCGGTTGCGGTTGTTTTGCCAAAAGAGGACAGAAGGTAGTCAGAGTACAGCTCAATCAGATCGTGTTTCATACCGGCAATAATGCCGTATTTTCAGTCTTGTGCGTAACTTGAGTTAATGATGTTGATAAACAACTGGCTGATGCATTAAGTCAATTCGGTTAATGAACATTAATATTGATTGCCAGAATTAGTGGGCTGGATTTTGAAAGGCCATTTTTCGCGTTAATCAAAGGCGCACGTTTCTTTTTTCACCGGGCAGCTATATTTCAGGGTAAACCTTGATTGATTGCTGCAGGTGCGAATGAATGCGATGGCCCGATGATTATAACGTCTGGGGCAGTCTCAGTGAGCAGACCTTCTGGATAGGACAGATTGTTGCTGTCCTGTTGTTAATGGGGTTTTCCGGTTGGTACATCCATCGTTTGTTCGGGGCGCTTGAAAAGCGTTTTGCCCGCTCACGGGTGGGCTGGGACAGTGCCATGTTGCTGGCAGCCCGTTCGCCGGCCCGTTGGTTGATCTGGATTATCGGTATTACCTGGATGCTGCAGATAATCAATCATGCTTGGCCGATCCCGTTGCTGGATGCCGTAAGAACCTTCCGCCGAACGGTTGTGATTCTGTTGGTTGCCTGGTTTCTGCTGAGTTTTGTTAAACAGCTCAGGATTAGCGCTCCGGTGGATAGCCAGCTAGCCAGGACCGGTGTGATTGAAGCCGGTGTACGCATGGCGCAGCTGGTAATTGTAATTATTACCTTTTTAGTGATTCTCCAGACACACGGTTACAGCATTGCCAGTATTCTTGCCTTTGGGGGTATTGGCGGCATTGCGATTGGCCTGGCTGCCAAGGACATGTTAGCCAATGTGTTTGGTGGATTGATGCTTCATCTGGATCGGCCTTTCCATATCGGTGAGCGTATTCGATTTGTTAATGGTTCGATAGAAGGTGCTGTTGAGGCGATTGGCTGGCGGCAGACCCGGATTCGAACGCCTGACCGTAAACCGGTGTATGTTCCTAACTCTCTGTTTACCAGTCATGCGGTAGAAAATTTTTCCCGGATGGATAACCGGCGCATCCAGATTACAGTGGGTCTTCGTTACGATGACTTGAATAAACTGGAAAGAATTGCTGCTGATATTGAGAGCTATCTAAAAGAACATCCCTGCATCGATGATCGAAGAATTCTGCAGGTGACATTCAGTCAATATGGTGAGTCAACCATCGATTTACTCATTGACTGTTTTACTCGAACCACAGCATTGGTTGAATACCGGGCAATTAAACAACAGATTTTGCTAAAAGCCGGACAGGTGATTCACCAGGCTGGTGCTGATTTCGCCTTTCCTACGCGAACGATTGAGGGTTTTGTAACTGACAAAGCACTGCTTTCTGAAAAATAGAATCGGTAGGTTGTTATCGTTGAAATAAAATCGCCGCAGTTAACGCTACGGCGATTTTATTATTGATCACTGCAAACTTTCGAGAAAAGTAACTGAAGGCGCAAAGAACGCACAACCAGTTACAGCCTGGGTATAGTTCATCAGGTGATCGTAATGACCATGGCCGTCTGCGTGGATCATCTGCTCCAGCATCAGGTCAAACGGTCTTGGGCTTTTGCCATAGGCAATGAAGAACAGACCACATTCACTGCTGTCACCGTAGGGCAGGCTGTGGCGCAGGATTTCCAGGCTCTTACCATTTTCCTTGATGCTGACCCGCTTGATATGCGCGGTCGGTGCCTTCTGCTCGCTGGTGAACTCGATGTTATCGGTCTTGGTACGGCCGATGATCTGTTCCTGTTGCTCGACCGGTGTGGCTTCCCAGTCTCCCATGTTGTGGATATAGCGCTGGCAGTTGATATAGCTGCCGCCGGTAAATGCCTGGTCTTCCTCGCCGACCAGTGCCACTTCAGCGCGATCCTCACCCTGGGGGTTTTCGGTGCCATCGACAAAGCCGGTCATATCCCGGGAATCCCGGTAGCGGAATCCGTGGACTTCTTCCTCAACCAATACGCTGTCGCCCAGTTCGCCCAGTTCGCCCATGATCTGACGGCTCAGGTCAAAGTTGACATCCTTGCCCTCGGAACGGATATGCACGAGGATATCGCCCGGTGTGGACGGTGCCTGGCGCAGGCCGTGCTTATGGGCCTTGAAAGGTGCCAGGTGTTCCGGGTGAGGGGTTTCAGGAAACAGAGTAACCCAGGCATGGGCACCAAAGCTTACCGTGCTGACCAGTTTGCTGTCAGGCTGCTGCTGTGCCATCTCGGCCGTCATCGCGGGGATGGCCGCAACCGTGCGACGGATAGTCTCGATGCTGTCAGCATCGTTGTTAATCAGCAGGGTGATGAAGGTAGCATTGGTGTTGGCTTCCGGCAAAATGCCTGATTGGGGTGTTGTCATTCGCGCATCCGAAACGTTAAGAGACGAAAGTCCAATACTTTACCTGATTCCTCCGGACATTGAATTGTCGCGGCTCAACAGGAGTTCAAAAAAGTGAAAAAAACAGACTGGATCTGGAATGGCGAGGCGGATGCTCAGGCACCGATCTTGATTCTTGCCCATGGTGCCGGCGCCGCGATGGACAGTGATTTTATGGATACCATGGCGGAGCGGCTGGCTGCGCAGGGGATTCGTGTCGTCCGGTTTGAGTTTCCCTATATGCAGGAGCGACGTCATACCGGGAAGGAGCGGCCGCCTGATCGCCAACCAATCCTGTTGCAGGCTTGGCGGGATGTAATCGCTCAGGTCAGAGAGACGACGGGTGTTGAAACTGTCTTTATCGGTGGCAAGTCCATGGGAGGACGCATGGCAACCCTGCTGGCCGCAGAAGCGCCTGAAACAGGTTTGGTCGGTGTCGTTTGCCTGGGCTACCCGTTCCATGCACCGGGTAAAACGGACAAGCCGCGTATTGATCATTTAATGGAATTTCCCGTACCGATTCGCATTATCCAGGGTGACCGCGACGCCATGGGCAATCGGGAAACGGTTGAGGGTTACGGGTTATCCTCTCGGTTGGATATTCAATGGCTGCCGGATGGGAACCACGACCTGAAACCACGTAAAGCATCCGGTCATACCCATGATGAACACCTGACAATAGCCGCGGAAAAAGTTGCTGAATTTATTCGAAGCCAGTAGGCTGTGGCGCCTTTTCTGGACGCTAAAACCGCTGTTTCTGACATGTCGCTGAATCATCTTCTGCTTTACTGCCGCCCGGGTTTCGAGTCTGACTGTGCGAATGAGATCCAGTCGGTCTCCGCTCGGCTGGGTATTTATGGTTATGTGAAAACTCGTGAAAATGCCGGGTATGTCACCTTTATTTCCCACGAACCTGACGGTGCCTTGCAGATTCAGAAGAAACAACGTTTCTCCGGATTGGTGTTTGCTCGGCAATGGGTTGCGGCTGGTGAAATGATTGCTGATCTTCCCATGAAGGATCGGGTGGGCGCGTTGACAGCGGCACTGGCTGATTTACCACAATGTGGTGAAGTTCGCCTGGAAACGGCGGATACCAATGAAGCCAAAGAACTTTCGGTATTCTGTCGTAAGTTTGCCCATCCCCTGCGGCAGGGCTTACGCAAAGCGGGTCTTCTGAGCAAAACAGAGGGTCCCCGTAAACCTTGCCTGCACCTCTTTTTTATTGATTCCTGCAACCTCTATGCAGGGATCTCCCGACCCGGGAATAACAGCCCCTGTGTCATGGGCATCCCAAGGCTGAAATTTCCTAAAGAAGCCCCAAGTCGTTCGACCTTGAAGCTGGAAGAGGCATTTCATGTCTTTGTACCGCGGGACGAATGGGATACCCGTCTGGCGCCGAGTATGAAAGCCGTTGACCTGGGCGCAGCGCCCGGTGGCTGGACCTGGCAGCTGGTCAATCGCCATATGTTTGTGACGTCGGTGGACAATGGTCCGATGAATCGTGATCTGATGCAATCCGGATTGGTCACCCATTTGCAGGAAGACGGCTTCCTGTTCCATCCAGCCAAGCCAGTTGACTGGGTGGTCTGCGATATTGTCGATAAACCCTCGCGCACGGCAGGTCGTATGGCTGATTGGCTGGTAAACGGTTGGTGTCGTGAAGCGATTTTCAACCTGAAGCTTCCCATGAAGCAGCGTTTTACTGCAGTGGAAGCAGCAATAGACAAAATCCAGTCGCGCATGGCTGAGGCTGAGCGGCATTGCTCGCTCACTATCAAGCAGCTTTATCACGACCGTGAAGAAGTCACAGTGCATGCAAAGTTAGAGCCATAGTACATGTGCTATGACTCTAACTTTATGATAGTAAAGGATTTTTTCTGTTTCTGGTGATTGCGAAACTGTGACGGAGTCGTTATTGTGAGCGGGCAGTTAACAATAACAATAAGAACGGCAAGCAATAATCATGAAACCACAGAACGCAGTTCATGCGATCTGGTTCCTTCTGCTATCCATGCACGCAGCGGTGTTGCACGCGGCACTGGCGCCTATTCAGGACGATGAGCTGTCTGATATTACCGGACAGGCGTTCATCAAGATGGAAACTGATCAGATTGGCAGCACGGAGTATACCCGGGTCAACCTCGGGGTCAGTGTTGCCACCCAGACCAATATCGATAAATTAACCCTCGGACAGTATGACCGTGCCGGTGAAGTGGCGGGGTCTGCGGATATCGATATTGATCACTTCTCCCTAGGCACTGTCGACGACGATGGCAATGTGGTGCCTTTCTATATCAAGGATCCCTATCTTAAGTTTGCCTATGAAGGCGACAAGATGGTGGGCTTCCGGATTGGTTTCAACGAAGCCAAAGGGTATCTTGGCGGAACCATTAATACATTGACCGGTAATGTGCCGGTTTTGATTGAAGGTACGGCTGAACCCATCCTGGACAAAGCCAATGGTTGGCAAAAGTTTTTGGGTGCTTTTACAGGTTGGCGGATGAAAAGTGAGGGATTGCAACAGAAATAGCCTTTAGAAGACGATTGATTTGTATAGATCAAAACTTCTGAAGGATCAGACATGTCGGCAACCC
>MUIA01000238.1 GCA_002084115.1 Oceanospirillales bacterium LUC14_002_19_P2
CACCGATTCTGGAAAACCGGAAAAAGTGTTCAAGACTTACCAGAATCAGTGTTCAAGACTTACCAGAATGGGTGTTCAAGAGTTACCAGAATCGGTGTTCAAGTTGTGCCAGAATACGCAATATCCACATCCCGGTCACATTCGTCGACGATTTCCATGCCCAGAAGCGTTTCGATCAAATCTTCGAGTGTCACCACACCCTGCATGTCACCGTACTCATCCACGACCAGCGCGATATGAGAACGCTCGACCACCAATCGTGAAAACAGACTGTCTACCCGTTCACGATCCAGTATGCGGATGATCGGACGACGCAAGCTACCTAATGTCGCGGTACCACCGGACTGATGGTGCGCTGCCAGTACTTCGGCACGCAGCACAAAGCCAGTGATATCATCCGGTTCACCTTCATACACAGGAATACGGGAGAAACCCTTATCACTGTATTTTTCCAGGTACTCCGCTGTGGTCACGGATTCAGCCAGAGAGAAAACCACGGTTCGCGGCGTCATGATGGTATTCAGTCGACCATCACGGAAACGCAGCAGACTCTTGAGAATCTGGTTTTCTTCTGAAGCCAACTCACCCTGACGACGACCCAGTTCAGCCAGTGCAGAAATCTCTGCCCGGAGTTCACTGTCATTACCATGACCGTGAGTCATGCGAGACGTCAGCAACTCAAGACACCAGATCACCGGCGACAGGATACGCACCATCCAATTCAGACAGATTGCAGTCATCGGTGCCAGTTGTCGCCACCAGGTAGCGCCAATGGTTTTAGGAATGATCTCGGAAAGTACGAGGATCAGCACCGTCATCACTGCAGAAACAAGGCCAAGATACTGGTTGCCAAATACGACAGCCGCCTGCGCACCAACACCTGCAGCACCGGCGGTGTGCGCCACGGTATTCAGGGTCAGGATTGCGGCAAGGGGGCGGTCAATGTTGTCCTTCAGCGCTTTGATACGCTTGGCGGAGCGATCACCTTTCTGCTCAATACCAGCCAACCAGGACGGCGTGATACTTAGAAGTACGGCTTCGAATACCGAGCACAGAAATGAAACAAGAATGGCTACCAGTGCAAACACTACCAGCAGTAACAAGAGGGCATCCTCATACTATTAAACATGCTCGCATCGTACCTGAGTCCGGACAAAAAAAATGCAAAGAATCTGTAAATGTCAGAAAAAAATTCCGGTTTGGTTAGTCGTGCTGACAATGCACGTTTGCCAAGCGACGGGAGATACGTAGAATTGCCAACAGTGAATAATCAGATCGGACAATAGACCCATAGCAATGCTGTCATTTCTGCCTCCTTTTCTGCGTGGTTGCCTCTCAGCCCTGCTGCTGGGATTGAACACCCTTTTACTGTGTTTGCCGCTGATGGTTTTCAGCCTGAGCCGGTTTCTGATTCCTGTGAAAGCCTGGCACCGGCTCAGCATGCGGATCTGCATTGCCATTGCGGAGTTCTGGATCAGCATCAACAGTGGCTGGATGAAACTGACCCGCCCCATGGACTGGCAGGTCAATGGCCTTAAAGGGCTTAAAAAAGACGGCTGGTACCTGGTAACCTGCAACCACCAGTCATGGGCTGATATTTTTATTGTCCAGCACCTGCTGAACCGCCGTATCCCCATGCTGAAGTTTTTCCTCAAACAGGAACTGATCTGGGTACCGATCATCGGTCAGTGCTGGTGGGCGCTGGACTTCCCTTTAATGAAGCGCTATTCCAAGGCTTACCTGGATAAATATCCCGAGAAACGGGGAGAAGACCTCAAGGCAACCCGCAAGGCCTGTGAGAAATTCCGTGAAGTACCGGTTTCCGTCTTTAACTTTATGGAAGGCACTCGCTACACCAAGGCCAAGCATAAACAGCAGCAGTCGCCATTCCGCCACCTGCTCAAACCCCGAGCAGGCGGCACCGGTTTTGTATTAGGCGCCATGGGCAGCCAAATGAACACGATGGTAAATATCACCATTGCCTATAACGGACCGATACCTACATTCTGGGATTTTCTCTGCGGAAAAGGCGATAACGTCAGCATTGCGATTGAACCGTTGCCAAATCCGACTCAATACCTTGGCAAGGATTACAGTAACGACATGGAATTTCGTGAACAGTTCCAGCATTGGGTTAACGAGCTTTGGACGGACAAAGACAATCTACTGGACTCCATAAACAGCGAATCGTCGCCGAAAGAAGCCGCTTACGCTGAAGCTAGCGGATAAAAAAAGGGACAGTAATTACTGTCCCTTTTTCATTATACCTTATTGACTCAAGTTACGCACAAGACTGAAAATACGGCATTATTGCCGGTATGAAACACGATCTGATTGAGCTGTACTCTGACTACCTTCTGTCCTCTTTTGGCAAAACAACCGCAACCGGT
>MUIA01000173.1 GCA_002084115.1 Oceanospirillales bacterium LUC14_002_19_P2
CTAATGACAGATGTAGACATAGTTGTTAACCAGCAGGGAACGGATTGCACAAGAATATGTCGGATTTTATGAGGATGCCTTTTTGAGTACTTTAGTTTTAATTATTTCGAAAGAGCACCCAATCCAATCGTTCACACCGTGTACCGGAAGAACAAATCGTTGTTTATCCATTAAGCGCTCTGGTAAAGACACCTGCTCTACAGACTCTATAGAGGAGCCAACGGTGTTATCGGAATTCAGTGGGATTCCGATAACACCGAAGCAGTTTATTCCACCTTCGTTTTCTCAGACTGCTGCCAGAGCACTTCACCGCCAGACTGACGGGCAGTAACACGACCCAGCACAAACATCAGGTCAGACAGACGGTTGAGGAACTGAAGCAGGGGTGCATTGATTTCCTCACCGGCTTTTTTCGCAGCAATCACGCGCCGCTCAGCACGACGGGATACAGTGCGCACCATATGGCAATGACAGGCCAGTCGCGAACCACCGGGCAGGATAAAGTTCTTCAGCGGCGGCAGACCTTCGTTGAACTCGTCCAGCACTTCTTCCAGGTACGTCACAAATTCCTGACGAATCAGCTGATAGGCGGGCATGGCCAACTCACCACCGACATCAAAGAGCCGGTGCTGGATGAATTCCAGCGGCTTCTGAAGCTTATGGCGCAGGATCTGGCAGTCTTTCAGCTCACAGATCAGCATCCCCATCCAGGCGTTCAGTTCATCGACAGAGCCAATCGCTTCAATTCGCGTATGGGTCTTGGCAACACGGGTACCGCCGCCGAGGCTGGTCGTGCCCTTGTCGCCGGTACGGGTGTAGATTTTTGTCAGTCGGTTGTGTTCGTTCTCAGACATCTCAAAGCCTCGGTTCCGTCGCGCTGCCTATGGCAGCCACCGGTTCAGTTATTCTGTGACCAGCGCCAGAATCTGGTCCATATCCAAATAGGTTTCGATGGCATCCGCCAGGCGATTCAGGTTGTCTTCCCGCACCTGGTCGAAATTGAAGGTGGCCGCCTCGCTCACCGCCAGTCCCGCCCATCGCAGGATGGCATGGCAAGCATCGGCATGTTCAAACACGCCGTGGAGATAGGTGCCGAACACCTGGCCGTCCGCTGACAACACACCGTCTTTGTGGCTGCCCAGATCAATCACCGGATAGTCCAGGTCATCGCCCTTCGTCACACCTGCATGGATCTCGTAACCAGTCACAGTGACCGGTTCCTGGCCGGGCAGGCTCAGTGTACCGGACACCCGACGGAGCTGCTTTTCACGTTCCAGCGTGGTATCGATATCCAGCAGGCCGAACCCTTCACTGATGCCGGGATTACCTTCAATGCCTTCAGGGTCATGTACAAACCGGCCCAGCATCTGGTAGCCGCCGCAGATTCCCATCAACTTACCCCCCAGACGCAGATGGCGAAGAATATCCTCTTCCCAACCGTTATCCTGAAGGAATTCCAGATCAGAGCGGGTGCTCTTGGTTCCGGGAATAATGACCAGGTCACAGGGCGGAATACGCTGTCCCTTGCGTACCCAAGTGAAATCAACATTCGGGTGCAACTGTAGCGGATCAAAATCCGTGTGGTTGCTGGTGCGGGTCAATACCGGCACAGCAATCTTCAGTCTCTGGCCATCATGCTTGTCAGCATCAGAAACAGTAATGGCATCTTCCGCATCCAAATGCAGGCCGTGCAGATAAGGCAGTACGCCCAACACTGGCTTACCTGTCTTTTCCTCCAGCCAGCGCAGGCCGGGTTCCAGCAGGCTGACATTGCCACGGAACCGGTTAATCACAAAGCCTTTCACCCGTTCCTGTTCGGAGGGCGAAAGCAGCGCCAGCGTGCCGTATAGATGGGCGAATACCCCGCCACGATCGATATCTGAAACAATGATTACCGGGCAATCAGCCGCTTCGGCAAAGCCCATGTTGGCAACATCGTTCTCGCGCAGGTTGATCTCGGCCGGGCTGCCAGCGCCTTCCACCAGCACGTGTTGATACTGGTCTTCCAGACGACGCCACGCCGCCAGAATACTTTCCAGTACTTTGGGTTTGTACTCGTGGTAAGCCCGGGCATCCATCTCCGCCAGCGCTTTACCGTTGACGATCACCTGTGCACCGGTATCGGTATTGGGCTTGAGCAGCACCGGATTCATATCGCTATGGGGTTCCAGGCCACAGGCAAACGCCTGCAGGGCCTGCGCCCGCCCAATTTCGCCACCGTCTACCGTCACGGCACTGTTCAGTGCCATGTTCTGCGGTTTGAACGGGGCAACGGAAATGCCGCGCTGTTGGAATACACGGCACAGTCCGGCCACCAGCACACTCTTGCCGGCATCACTGGTGGTTCCCTGCACCATCAGGGTGCCGGGGCGGCGGGTGACAGATTCAGTCATCCGGGACTCCTTGTTCAGTCAGTAGCCGAAGACCAGCGTTTTCACGATCACCGGCAGCACTTTGTCCTGCGCCAGAGGCTTGCCGATATCGATTTAATCGCCGTCTTTCACCGAAATTGAATCGATACAGACGACATCTTTGCTGTACTTCAGCTTGGCCTCGATACTCTGTCCAAGCACCTTGGCAAAATCTTCTTCCACAATCACGATCAGCGGCTGAGGCAGCTTGATCATGGTGTCCATGCCCGCAATGATAATCTCCGCCAGCTTCTGGACATAGCTGAAATCGGGCTGACGACGTCCCTGCAGACCCAGCGCTACATGCTGAACACCGGTTTCCAGGTCAAATCAGGACAGCTTTTCCTTAATGACCCGAATCATTTCTTCAGCAGGCAGGGTTTCATCCTGTGCCGTCAGGCGCAAGACCGGGACGTTCTTGATGGGAAATACATCACGGGAGAAATTGATGGTCCTGCCACTGATATCCGTGGCATGCGAACCCGCGCCGATGACCGTAGCGCGTATGGTTTCTACCGCATCAAACACTGAGAAGTGGCTGAACAGCGGCGATTTCCGGATAGCACGCCCCAGCAATACGCCCAGGTCACCGTATTCAAACTCACCGACTGACGGCATCTCATCATAGGCATAGACCGCTACACCGCCGGAGAAGCAAATCTGGTCAATGGTGTAATCGCGACGCATATCCTGAGTGCCACGGCCTACTAGGAAGGCGAGATCATCGGTCGCAGGACGAATACCACAGGCTTCTTCGAGAATCTCTACCATGCGTTGGATGATGCTGTCGATCTGGCTGCGGCTCAGGACATCGCCGATACTCACCGGCATGCCCATGCGGCGGGTCATCTCGTACCATTTCTCGGAGATGTAAGTGACTTCAGTCCCGCCTTTCTCGAACTTGATCAGGCGGCCGCCGATATCCAGACAGCTGGTATCAATGGGTTCACCCACCTGATACGCCGCAATGTTGGTCGTACCACCACCAATATCCAGATTCACGACAATGGAGTTTTTGTCGAAGGATTGCTTTGAGGCACCCGCCCCTTTACCAGCAATAATACTTTCCAGATCCGGTCCGGCAGTCGCAACCACAAAGTCACCGGCCAGCTGGCTCAGGGCATCAGCCACTTGTCGGGCATTTTCCTTACGCGCGGTTTCACCGGTAATGATGACCGCACCGGTATCAATCTGCTCCGGACGGATATCCGCCTTACGGAACTCACTTTCCACCAGTGCGCGCACTTGGGTGGCATCAATCATGGTAGGCGACAACAGTGGCGTGAAATGAACCTGGCTGCGGTAGACCACCTCACGGCCGACAATCTCCACCTTGGGAATCATCGCACCCGGCGACACGTTTTCCAGGAATAGACGGGTAAAGACCAGCTGGGTGGTGGAGGTGCCGATATCAATACCGGCGCTCAGGATTTCTTCACGCATGGGATGACCTGATTCGAGTAAGTGTCGGCCGGGATGGCCCTTCAGAGGGGGAGAATCCCAGCGCCGTATCGGGCAACGGCTCGGGTTTGGCAACCGTATGGGGGACGATGATGACAAACCGGAGCGGTCGCGGGTATCGGGGAAAACGCTGCCGGCAACAGGCCAGCAGCATCAGAGACATCAGCGGTAACCGCTACAATCAGGCAGTCTGCGCTTCAGCAGAAGACGCCTTGGACGCCATGTTGCGGGTAACCCAGATCGCCAGAGCAACGGCAGTCACACCACCGACCAGCTTACCGGCAACAACCGGCGCGATCATGTCGCTGTTAACAGCAGCGGTGAAGCCCAGGTGGTCACCGAACGCGAATGAAGCGCTCACGGCAAACGCCACGTTGATGATCTTACCGCAGTTGTCCATGTCCTTCATGATGTTGAACATGGCGATGTTGTTGGCCAGGGTAGCAACCAGACCGGCAGCGGCGGTTTCACACATGCCCATCATGCGGCCGAGCTTCATCAGCGGCTTGTTCAGGTGAGTGGTGATGAAGTGAACCATCGGGAACGCACCGGCCAGAACCATGGCGATTGCACCGATGATCTCGATACCTTCAGAGATCGGCGCCATGCCAGGAATGATCACGATACCGGTCAGGGTTTCAACAACGATAGACGCCAGCGCCAGGGTGATAACGGCAACAACGCCTTTACCGAAGATTTCGAAACCGCTGATCATCTTGTTAGGCATGAAGTACAGGCCAGCAGCGATCAGACCGGCAACGATGATGATCGGTACCAGGTTGACCATGATCATGCCGATATCGAAACCGGCAACCACACCGCCCACCAGGCAGCCCACGGGAACAGTGGTCAGACCGATCAGAACACCACGCGCCAGGTACTGGGTGTCTTCCTTGGAGATGATGCCCAGTGCAACAGGGATGGTGAATACGATGGTCGGGCCCATCATGGCACCCAGGATCAGACCGGCGAAGTTACCGGCTTCAGAGGCTGTCGCGAAACCAGTATCAACGGGTAATATACACACAGCTGCAGATAGCCCGTAACGACCAATGACAACAAAGCAAAAAATTGACCTCTGCCGAACTCCACAATTCGATTTTTT
>MUIA01000022.1 GCA_002084115.1 Oceanospirillales bacterium LUC14_002_19_P2
AGTTAATAACGAAATCGCATCAATGAAATTTTGAAAGAGCCTGAAATTCATAACAGTCATCCCCTGATAGCCGGATGGTTCAGGGAGTATAGGTCAACCAACCATCAGGGGTAACTTAGCCAGCCACTTCCGTGCCGGTATGACGGCGTGACCAGTTGGGCGCATAGGCTTTCATCTCGATATTGATCAGCAAGCTGTCGCCACATTCATCCAGCACTTCATCCAGCAATGGAATCTGTTCCTCCGAAGGGTACTCAACGACAGTGCCATCGCCCCGATCAATACGCCGCTGGATGCGCAGTTGTGACACCTCATCTCAGGTCATCTCCGTGATCAAGCCAGCGACACCCGTCAGACGCTCTGTCTGCTCATCATGAAAAACCACGATCCGGTCATCCCGTGTTTTAAACACATCCAGCTCAATGCCATCAACACCCAGTTCAATCGCCTTGCGAAATCCAGCCAGCGTATTTTCCTGATGCGCCAGCGGTACGCCACGATGCCCCAATACCAGCGGCCAGTTTTTATTGGCAAAAAATCCATTTGTCATTGTTATTACTTCAGCATGCTAATCGGTCAACCGATCATACGGCAGTGGACCACCGTTTAGCCAGAACGCCTGTCCCGGTCAGAAAAAGCCCAGTGGCGATGTTCCATAGCTGACCATCAGGTTTTTGATCTGCTGGTAATGCTCAAGGGTCATTTTATGGCCCTCCCGACCGACACCGGATTTTTTGAAGCCCCCGAAGGCCGCATGGGCAGGATAGACATGGTAACAGTTGATCCAGATACGACCGGCCTGAATCCCACGCCCCATATGCTGTGCCCGATTGATATCACGGGTCCAGACGCCGGCGCCCAGGCCATAGATGGAATCATTGGCGAGCGCAATCGCTTCCTCTTCATCCCTGAAGGTGGTCACCGCAAGCGTCGGGCCGAAAATTTCCTCCTGAAACACCCGCATCCGGTTCTCCCCTTTCAGGATGGTGGGCTGGACATAGTACCCACTGGCCATGGCTTCCGGCATCGTTGCCTCCTCTCCGCCCAGCAGGAAGTTGGCGCCTTCCTCCCGGGCAATTTTCATATAATTGAGTACCTTGTCGAACTGTTCCTGACTGGCCTGGGCGCCAATCATCGTATCCGTATCCAACGGGTTCCCCTGCCGGATCTCGCGAGCACGACTGATGGCGCGATCCATCAAATCATCAAAGATGCTTTCATGAACCAGCGCCCGGGAGGGACAGGTACAGACCTCGCCCTGGTTCAGGAATGTCATCAGCATGCCCTCAACCGCCTTGTTAATGAACGTATCTTCCTGCGCCATCACATCCTGAAAAAAGATATTAGGTGATTTCCCCCCCAGCTCCACCGTGCAGGGAATGATGTTCTCTGCCGCACAGTGCAGGATTTTGCTACCCACCGGCGTAGAACCAGTAAACGCCAACTTGTTGATGCGTGGGTTGCTGGCCAGAGCTTGACCGGCTTCTTCACCATAACCATTGACGATGTTTACTACGCCGGGCGGAAGCAGGTCAGCAATCAATTCCATCAGTAGCAGGATCGTCACCGGCGTCTGTTCCGCCGGCTTCAGCACCGTGCAACAACCGGCGGCCAGGGCTGGCGCCAGTTTCCAGGCGGCCATCAGTAACGGGAAATTCCAGGGAATAATTTGTCCGACGACCCCAACGGGTTCATGGAAGTGATAAGCAACCGTGCTGCTGTCGATATCACTGAGCGAGCCTTCCTGAGCACGAAGACAACCGGCAAAATAGCGGAAATGATCCACCGCCAGCGGCAAATCCGCCGCCAGAGATTCCCGAATCGGCTTGCCATTATCCCAGCTCTCGGCAACCGCCAGGGACTCCAGATTCTGTTCAATCCGATCCGCAATTTTCAGCAAAATGCCGGCACGCTCCACAACAGGCATTGCCGCCCATGCAGGAAACGCCTGATGCGCATGATCCAGCGCCAGTTCAATATCCGCGCTGCCGGAGCGAGGGACTTCGCAGACGGGTTGTCCTGTAACCGGCGTCGTATCCGTAAAATACCGTCCCTCCTTCGGCGGCACCCATTCGCCACCGATAAAGTTTTCATAGCGGGGTTTGAAACTGACTACTGCGTCTGGATCGCATGGTTGTGCATAAATCATTACACCCTCTCCGTCACGGTTTTGCTCATGACTGTTCAATCAGCCCCTGATAAACCCTCCTATTGATAGTCGAAATTCCGGTTGCTGCCATTTACGGCAATGTCTGGAGAAACGACTAGCCCGGATATTTCATAAATAAAGGCAAGTTCCGTCCAATCTGTTGGTACGATTGGCTTGACAAAAAAATGCTTCGGAAACAGCAAACCGGAACTTGCCATGACCTCATCTTCACAAGAG
>MUIA01000340.1 GCA_002084115.1 Oceanospirillales bacterium LUC14_002_19_P2
CCGGTTGCGGTTGTTTTGCCAAAAGAGGACAGAAGGTAGTCAGAGTACAGCTCAATCAGATCGTGTTTCATACCGGCAATAATGCCGTATTTTCAGTCTTGTGCGTAACTTGAGTTATTAAAGCAGCCCATTGCAAAAGCGACACCCTCAGAACGTCCGTGACCCTACCCCCTTGCAGGGTTAGAATCCCCAGGCAACAACAAAACAGCCTGCATCAGGATTACGGCTATCATGACAACAATTTTCGACCAGGTGGTAGATCGCACCCAGACCAACAGCCTGAAATGGGATCGTTACCGGGACCAGGACATCCTGCCCATGTGGGTGGCAGATATGGATTTTCGTTCTCCTCCTGAAATCATTACCGCCCTCCATGAGCGTATTGAGCACGGCGTATTCGGCTATACCCATGCCAGTGACACACTGGTGCAGCGGGTTGTTGACCGACTCCAGAACCTGTACGACTGGCGGATTGAACCCGACTGGCTGGTCTGGTTACCCGGTACCGTCTGCGGTCTTAACATCGCCGTACGTGCTGTCGCCGCAGAAGGTGAGACCGTAGCCACGCCGGTACCGGTGTATTACCCTTTCCTGCTGGCGCCACCGCAAGCCGGTCGTCGTATGATCAGCGTTAACTGGCGCCAGGGGGATAATGGCTGGTACCTGGATCTGGATGAACTGGAAAGCCGGATTACCAGCGACACCCGCTTGTTCATGCTCTGCAATCCTCAGAACCCCAATGGTCGTGTGCTGACCCGGGAAGAATTGCAGGCGATTGAAGCACTCTGTCGCCGACATGACCTGGTGGTCTGTTCCGACGAAATCCACTGCGACCTGATATTGGATCGGCAATGTGAACACATCCCCTATGCCAGCCTGAGCGATTTCAGCTCGGAACGTTCCATCACGCTGATGGCACCTTCCAAAACATTCAATATTGCCGGTCTGGCCTGTGCTTTTGCCGTGATTCCCGACCCTGAACTCCGTAAGCAATTCAACAAGGCAAAAGCGGGTATCGTTCCTTCAGCCGACGGCATGATAACTGGGTATATTGCTGCAGAAGCGGCTTATACCTATGGCGAGCCCTGGCGCCTGGCGCTGCTGGATTACCTTCGGGATAATCACGATTATTTGCTGCAGACCATCAACGAGATGCCCGGCCTTTCCATGCAACCGCTGGAAGCGACCTATCTGGCCTGGATTAATGTGGCAGAGTTGGGACTGAAAGACCCGAAAGGCTTTTTTGAAGAGCACGGCGTCGGCCTGTCACCCGGTGCGCAGTTCGGTGATCCCGACTACCTGCGCCTGAATTTCGGCTGCCCGAGAAGTCAGCTGGAGCAAGCCCTGAAACGCATGCATGCGGCTGTGACGAAACATAGTTAGGACTGTCTCGTAGTGTCCCGGCCATGCTTTCACAGTATGCTGGGACATCGTTTTGTTTTCATACTGGTAGCAGGATAGCCGTGCAACACCCATCGTTTTCCGTTTACGCACTTGACCCCATTGGCATTGTCCATTCCTGCTATCGGGAAAAATTCGGCATACCGCGCCAACCCGGACTGGCAACTGCCGCGACAGCCTTTATTGAATTGCTGCCACCGTATAACCGGCCGGAAGCGGTACAGGGACTGGACGGTTTCTCCCATCTCTGGCTTCAGTTCATTTTCCACCAGACACTGGCGGAAGGTTGGCGGCCCACCATCCGACCTCCTCGGCTAGGGGGTGAGGCAAGGGTCGGTGTCTTTGCCAATCGTTCAACCCACAGACCCAATGGCCTGGGCCTGTCAGTCGTTAAACTGAAAGGTATTGATACCCGGGATGGAAAGGTCATTATCGAACTGGAAGGCAGTGATCTGCTGGATGGCACTCCAATTGTGGACATAAAACCCTACCTGCCCTGGGCGGATGCTGTTACCGATGCGCAATGTGGGTTTGCCCCGGAACCGCCACTGAAAAGAGATGTTCGTTTTACACAGGATGCAGTGCTTTCCTGCCAGCACTATGAATCATCAACAGGACGTCCACTCCAAACACTGGTCATACAGGTGTTGTCACAGGATCCACGTCCGGCCTATCTGCACCGTCGTCCCGGGCGCAGCCATGGCATACAACTCTGGGATCAGAACATTCGCTGGCAGGCCAATGACGATCACTTCCTCGTGACTGACATCAAACCTGTCGAGTTGTTGCACGAAAGTACTGCATAATCTTTCGACCTGTGGTTGGATAAGGTACAGTAAGCAAACCCTGTCACTGGCACAGCTGATCCGGTTCAGATAATTTCTATTCGCCAGTGACTGACAATAATAAGAAACCTGTCCCGAGACAGGTCGGATTCGATCATGAAACAAGCCATTATCCTATCCCTGCTGGTTGCCACTACTGGCATGAGTGGTTGCGCAAGCGTTCAAACCTCCTCGTCGACTGCATCGGCGCAACCGGCAACGACCTCGGAAAGCAACGCTGAAGAGCAACTGAAGAATTTCGCCTATTATTCGAGACCAGCCCGGAACGGCCTGAAAGCCGTTGGCCGCTCCATCTACTGGTTGTTTGACAGTTCCGCCAGCCTGATTGGCGATGGATTGGGTGCAACCCGCGACGCCATTCCTGCCTCTGTTCGCAGCACAGTGTCAGATGGCGCGGCAAAAACCACCGATCTGACCAAGGACGGCGCCCTCTACGCGCTGTCTCTCATGCCTGACGATATCCACCCCCTGTTACCGGATGAAATTGTCCGCAGTATTCCTGCATCGTCGGAACCCGAAAAAGCCAATCCTGAAACACTGCCGGACTCGGGACAGGCCATGGTTTACGTGATTCGTCCCCACTTTACCGGTGTGTTAAATCACTTTGAGGTTTACCTCAACGGCAAAACGCCAGAAGACCGAATGGGTTACACCCAGCATTATGAGTACCTGGCATTTCCCGTCGAACCAGATCGACACACCATATACTCCAAAGGGGAAAACTGGTCTGAAATAGGCATTCAATTGCGTGAAGGGGAATTTATCTTTCTGGAACAGAAAGCCAGCCGTGGCCTGTTCCTCAGTAATCAAACCCTCCATAGCCTGCCGCTGGACAGGGCGCGTACCTACCTGGCCTTTACAGAACCCGGCACATTGGAGAGCGGTGAGAGCATGCCAGACTACCGGCGCAATGCGTCACACCTGTTCGCTACGGCCACGGAACGAACAGGCAAACGCCTCGGCGAAGCGACCACTGTTATTACTGAAACATTGTCATTCAACGAAGAATAATTTCAGGGCATTCAGTGGGGTCGCAGGTCAGATGTGATCACTGTTCGCCGCTGAACCAGTTCAGGTTCAATAACCACAGAGTGCTCACGCTCACCGTTACCCGTAATCGCTGCAATCAATGTCTCTGCAGCCATCTGACCCATCTTGTCGCCTGATTGTCGAATCGTCGTCAGTGGCGGACTGGTATATGCGGTCAAGGCAATATCGTCGTAACCGATAAGTGCAATATCTTCGGGAATACGTAAGCCCAGTTCCTGAATAGCCCGCATGGCTCCCATGGCCATAAGGTCGTTTGCAGCAATCACAGCATCCGGCCGATCCGGAAGATGCAATAAACGACACATAGCTGAATAACCGGATTCACAATCCAGATTCCCATCAATAATCCAGCGGTCCGGAATGCCGACGCCCTGTTCAGACGCCGCATGTCGAACACCTTGCAGACGTTCTTCAGTGACAGGATGACGGGATGTATAACCGATAAAGCCAATCTCCCGTCTCCCCTGCGTCAACAAGCAACGGGCAGCCTGATAACCACCCTTGATGGAATCTCCCTTCACCCGTAAGGCTTTTATGCCGGCGATATCCGTGTCCAACAGTAATAAAGGCATCTCATTGAGAGTCGCCAGTTGTTGCCGCAACAACGGCGTATCGGCAATGGAGAGAAGAATCAGACCATCCACTCGACGCTCAACCAACGATTGCAGGCAAACCAGTTGTCGTTGTTCATCATTCGCCGTATTACTGAGCAGCAGCTGGTAGCCCTGACGATAACAGGCATCCTCAACCCCCTGCACCACTTCCGCAAAAAACGGGTTGGCGCTGCGGGTCACAAGCATTCCCAGCGTGCGGGTGCGACTTTGTTTGAGACTGCGTGCCACCGCGCTGGGTGCATAGTGCAACCCAGCGACGGCAGACATCACCTTTTCCGTTGTATCCGGACTGACAAACCGTGTTCCATTCAGTACATGCGACACAGTGGAGATCGATACCCCCGCCGCTTTGGCAACATCCTTGATCGTGGCCATATCAGCGTTGGGTATCAGCGACAAGCTGTTCGACTTCTTCCCGGGAAGGAATGGAGGGCTGAGCACCGTGTCGCATTACGGACAGCGCGGCAGCAGCGTTCGCAAAATCAGCTGCCTTTTCCAGGCTTTCCCCCTGAGCCAGCGCAACCAGCATGGCGCCATTGAAGGTATCGCCTGCTGCAGTGGTATCCACCGGAGTGACACAATAGCCTTCTACCAGACGACCATTGCCTTCTTCAGAAATCCAGACACCCTGGCTGCCCAATGTAATCACTACAGTTGCGATACCCATCGCATGCAGCTTGCCCGCAGCCTCTGCAGCGCCTACCACATCATTGACCGGAATCCCCGTGAGCAATTCTGCTTCTGTCTGGTTAGGGGTGATCATATCGACCCGTGCCAGCAATTCATCCGGCAGCGCTTTGGCCGGCGCAGGATTCAGCACCACCTTGACGCCAACATTGTGGGCAATCTCAACCGCTTCTAACAAACCATCCAGCGGCGTTTCGAGTTGCATCAGCAGGTAATCACTATCAGCAATTAACGCGTGCTGTGGGCTAAGTTACCCCTTGTGGTTGGTAGCACCAATGTCCAATGATTTTCTCGAACATGCGTGCAGTCGTCAGCCTATGACGCTCTGTTAGAGCGCGCCGCCAAGCGAGGTAATGAGTCA
>MUIA01000343.1 GCA_002084115.1 Oceanospirillales bacterium LUC14_002_19_P2
AGTAGCCCAGGGCCCGAAGTCCTTTAGCCACAGAGTAATACAGAGTAATAAAGCAGCAGCCCCACAGGAAATTCGAAATTGAATGGTCAGACTGCGGCTTTATGAAATATCCGGGCTAATACCTGTCTTCTAATAAATACAATATGATGCGCTTACATTTTTACATCATATTTTTATTGGCGTTTATGCCACTTGTATTGCCGGTAGGTGTCTCAATGAATCTAAAATTATAAAGATTGACTGCGTTTTTGTAGATGGATTGTTTTTAATAATATTTCTAATCGCTATAAAAATTATATTCCTAAAAGGATGTTTTCATGGTGGATGAACCCTCAAGGGATTCCGGTCAGCTGCAGGAGGCAGCGCAACCGGGCAGTAATTCTGAGATGGTTGACAGGCAAACGAACCTGAAAGGTGATGAGCTTCAGGCGTCGGTTGCTGATCCGCATTCTGCGCCGACCACCGTCGTAGAGCAGCCCGCGGCAGGTCCGGCGTCGGGTTTTGAGCCTCTTCCAGAGCCCTTGCCTGATGGATCTTTCCCTGCCGCCGATGCTGTTCCTGCATCAGAGAAATACAAGGAAGATGAGCTCCTTCCGGCTATCCCATACGCTGAGACAGAGATGACCGAGTGGCAGGAGGACTCCTTCCCTGCGGAACAGGACCGGCATTATGACGACCTAGCAAGCCGGGGGGATCAAAAGGCGTTGTTGTCTGAACAAAGTGCGGGGATTGACTGGTATAAAAAGTCACAAACACTGATGCTGCCGGATCTCGAAGAGCAGACAGAAATACGGGATTATGAGGATTCCCCCGTACTCCGCTTGACCGCTGACCATCCGGTTGAAAGCCGACATCCGGAAAATCGTGAAGAAAATAAGCGGGTTCAGGCGTTGCTGGATGAGATTGACGCCATTGGCATAAAGACACATGAACGTGAACAGGAAACGGAAGGTCCGGGTGACAATTTTCAGGCACAGAGTCTGTTTCAAGAGGAAGATGCCCTCCCCTCGCAGAGTGTTGTCGAGAGTGCATTAAAAGCCCTCAGCAAAAGCATCAGCCTTGGGGAGGATGGTCGATACTTTTTTGCGCCCAGCGACGTTGGACTAGGCGCGGAGAGCACCGGCACGGAATATACGGTCAGAATTGCCAAGTTACCGGCACTGGGTATCCTGGTTCTTGACGGTGAAATTGTTCAGACTGATCAGGCAATTCCTGCATCGTCTGTCGGTGACCTTGTATTTATTCCGCCAGCTAATGCCCATGGGGATGATTACGCCAGCATTCGCTATACTGTCAGTGATGGCAGTCAGGTCAGCGCCCCTGCCACACTGAAGATTCAGGTGACTGCCCAGAGTGATGATCCGGAGGCTGACGCCAGAACTCTGGCAGCGACGGAAAGCGCTAGCCATCAGTTTACCGTGGATGATTTTGGCTTCAGGGATGCGGATGACGGCGATACCCTGCAGGCCATAACCATCAAGTCACTGCCGGCGACAGGGACGCTTACCTATGACGGTGTATCGGTCTATGTGAATCAGGTGATTGAGGCCAGTGATATTGGAAAACTCCTCTATACAGCGCCGTCGGTCAGTAGTGATCGAAGTGCCAGTTTTGAATTTACCGTGAGTGACGGCAGCGCTTCCAGCGAACAGCAGGCATTTGACATCGCCGTGCAGAACCGCCAGTGGATGTCGGATAACTTGCTGACCGATCCCTGTGGTGCTGACTGGAGTATGAGTCACTGGGATCGAGACGGTTCGTGGACAACATTACCTTTTGGGGGACACGATAGTATTACTGGTCAGTGGCAGGGCAATGGCGTTGCTAGCAAGTCCAAGACGATTAACTTGCTGAACAAAGGGTACAGTGCCGAGTATCTGGATACAGCGCCGGATATTACGGTTCAGGACTGATTTGTCTCCACGAATACCGCTTATTCCGCCCGGTACCAGATGCAGGTTGAATTGTTAGATGAATACGGGAGCGTGATTCATAGTTGGCAATCATCAAGTGTCTGGGCGACGTGGAGTTGGAATACTGTCCAGCATACTTTGAGGGATTATGAGGAAGGTCTCAGAAGTATACGGTCCACGCATGGAGGTAACGGACGCGGTGTGGTTGTGGATAATACCTCTGTACAAATCGGGGATCCGACTGTCACAGGCACTGCAGATGACGATATTCTTCGGGGTGCGAGAAATAACGATATTCTAGTAGGGGATGCAGGGGATGATGTCCTCTATGGTGGTTTTGGCAACGACACCCTGCTGGGTGGTGCCGGTGCGGATACCTTTGTTTTTGAGCAGGGAGATCAAACCGAAACCTCGATACCGACAGTGGATACGATCCGGAATTTCAGCCTGTCCGAGGGCGATGTACTGGATCTCAGTGATATGCTGATTGGCGAGTCGGCTGAAACCATTGATGCCTACCTGAATCTTGCCACGGTCAATGGGAATACGGAAATATCGGTGAAGGATCGGGCGAATGGGCAAACGGTCCAGAAAATCGTATTGAATGATGTCGATCTTTCGTCGCTGGTTTCTGAATCCGAGATTATTAATAATTTATTGAATAACGGTAATTTGAATATTGACCATTAATTTTTTAATAAAAATATGTTGTTCCATTCCAATGGTCATTTGTTTGTGATTATGGTTTCCACTTTTTTATTGGAAGGGTTTTATGTTTGTTCGGGCTGTTGATTTTGATAGTCATGTTGAATGTTTTTAAATTGGCTTTATCAAGAAAACTAAAATTAGAAATGGTCTTTACAGGTTTGCCTGGGAGCATTCGGGGTGAAACCGTTACTAAGGAAATAAAGGTCGAAATGCTTATTTCGATAACAAGGAGTTGTTATGGCGGATGAACCATCAAAGAATACTGGGGATACACCAGATCCCAATTCCCCCGGTGGTGATTCTGAGAAGATTGATCGTCAGGCCGAAAAAAAGCCGGGCGATGAGCTGCAGGCATCAACAGGGCCTGGAGGTGGGCAGTCGGCATCACGTTTTGCAGGACCCGAGCCCCCCCCCTCCGTTAACGATCTGCCGTCTGGTGACGTTGAGCAATCGGCTCTGCCTGGAAATTCTGAACCTCAGCTTCCCGTGGATAACCCGGAGATACAGAAAGCACTGCGACAGGAAGAGCAGCAGGCGGCCATGGGGTATCCGGAATCGGGCTTTCAAAATCATCAGGACAACTGGGTCTACCGATCTGAACCTGATGCAAATCCTCCTGGCGTGGGACAAGAGCCTGAGCGGAGCGGCTCGTTATCTGATCAGGGGCGGAAGGATAGTCCCTTAAGCAGCAGCCAGCTATCAGAGACGATCCTGTTACCGGATCCTTTTTTGGCATTGCCTGATCCCCTGCTATTGCCAGAGGATGCTGAAACCCCTCTTGATGACATCGATATTGAGGCTAACCGAGAAGAAGAAAGTCAGAAAGAAGAAGAGCGAATGACTGCTCTTTTGGTGGAAATTGATAACATTGGCATCAATGATAATGGTGATCAGGAGCCTGATGACGAACCCGTCACAAAGAATACGGTCATGGTTGATCATGCACCGGTGGCTGTGGATGATTTCGGCACGCTGAGTGAAAACAGCATTTTCGCGGTTGATGTTGTTGCCAATGACACCGATCAGAACAGTAATGACCAGCTAACCATTCAGCCTGGATCTGTCACGCTATTGTCTGCCCGTGATGGTGATGGCAATACTATTTCTCTGGATACTGCGCGGATTATCCAGACAGGCAATCGAATTGAATTTGATCCCGGGCAGGATTTTGATTTTCTCACGGTTGGGGAAACCGCCAGAGTACAAATCAGTTATACGGTTCAGGACAATGCTATGCAGTCTGAAACAGACGATGGCATTCTGTCACTGACTATCACGGGCGTAAAAGAAACCGCACGGGCAGAAGATGTACAGCTGGATGCGTTTGATGATCAGTCGGCTATTGTTGGTGCTTTTTCTGCTGTCGAAGAGTTTGATACTAATCCCTACCACTACCGACTGCTTCGTGAGCCTGATGAAGGTCATGTGACTAACAACCATGATGGTACGTTCAGCTTTGAGCCGGGGGATGATTTCAGGGATCTGGCTGAAGGCGAAACACGGCAAGTAACGTTTACATACGAGGCAGTGGATGAGACCGGTGCACCCAGTGCTGCACCTGCCACGGTGACACTGACGGTGACCGGTACCAATGACCGACCAGTTGCGGAAGTGGTGAATGTTAGTCTGCCCGCTGAAGACAGTGCGATGGTTGCCGGGCAATTCAAGGTGGCCGATGCGGATACAACCGACAGGCACAGTTTCAATATCTTGAGCCAGCCTTCTCAGGGTACCGTGATCAATAATCATGACGGAACCTTCAGTTTTGATCCCGGGACAGATTTCACGGATCTGTCGTTTGGTGAAGCAAGACAGGTGACGTTTACTTACGAAGCGGTGGATGATTCAGGCACGGCCAACGCGCGCAGTGCACCGGCGACGGTCGTATTGACCGTGACGGGTACCAATGACCAGCCGGAAGCGCAGGTTGTTGCAATCACCAACGCCGTTGAAGACAGCGCAGCTGTGACAGGCAGTTTTCGTGTCAGCGATGAAGATATCCACGATACGCATACCTATACTGTCCTGACGCAACCGCTGGAAGGTCAGGTCGTCAATAATAACGACGGTACCTTCAGTTTTAACCCGGGTTCTGATTTCCAGGATCTGGCTGCGGGTGAAACCCGGCAGGTGACATTTACGTATGCGGCGGTAGATAGTTCGGGTGCGGAAAATGCCGCCAGTGAACCCGCTACGGTCAACATCATTGTGACAGGCACCAATGATGCGCCTATCGCAGTGGCTGATACGGGCAATGCTGCCACAGTGGGCACAACGAGGCTGGATGTACTGGCCAACGATACGGATATTGACAGTGATGACGATGCGTCCAACTTC
>MUIA01000254.1 GCA_002084115.1 Oceanospirillales bacterium LUC14_002_19_P2
ATGACTCATTACCTCGCTTGGCGGCGCGCTCTAACAGAGCGTCATAGGCTGACGACTGCACGCATGTTCGAGAAAATCATTGGACATTGGTGCTACCAACCACAAGGGGTAACTTAGCCCTCAACAACCATTACACAGGTACGAACATGACTCAGGAATCGATCGTAATTGTCAGCGGCGCCCGCACACCGATGGGTGGCCTGCAAGGCTCGCTGTCCAGCCTGACAGCACCGGAGCTGGGCAGCATCGCCATCAAAGAGACCGTCAGCCGCGCGAATATCAATCCTGAAAACGTTGATGAAGTGATCATGGGCTGCGTCCTGCCCGCAGGCCTTGGACAGGGCCCAGCCCGCCAAGCATCCCGAAAAGCCGGACTACCGGACGCCACCGGCTGCACAACTATCAACAAGCTATGCGGTTCCGGCATGAAAGCCGTAATGCTGGCCCACGACCTGATTCGCGCAGGCACCAACCAGATCATGATTGCCGGCGGCATGGAAAGCATGAGTAACCCCCCCTACCTGCTCGACAAAGCCCGTAACGGTTACCGCATGGGACACGGCAAGGTCATGGATCACATGTTCCTGGATGGACTGGAAGATGCAGAAACCGGCCGCCTGATGGGCTCTTTCGCCCAGGAAGTTGCAGATAAATACGAGCTCTCTCGCGAAGCGATGGACGCCTTCGCCATCGAATCCCTGAAGCGGGCCCAGAAAGCCACTAACGACGGCTCACTAGAGGCCGAGATAGCCCCTGTCACCTACACCAACCGCAAAGGTGAGCAGACTGTTAGCCAGGATGAACAACCCTTTAACGCCAATATTGAAAAAATCCCCAGCCTTCGTCCGGCATTCAGCAAGGACGGCACCATCACCGCCGCCAACGCCAGCTCCATTTCCGATGGCGCCTCCGCCCTACTGCTAATGACTGAAAGCGAAACTGCGAAGCGCGGACTGCAACCACTGGCCCGCATTGTCGCGCACAGCACCCACTCCCAGCATCCTTCAGAGTTCACCATTGCCCCGGTCGGCGCGCTAACCAAAGTGCTGGCAAAAACCGGCTGGAGCAAAGACGACGTTGACCTGTTCGAGATCAATGAAGCCTTTGCCATGGTCACCATGATTGCCATGCAGGAGCACGGCCTGGATCATAACAAGGTCAACGTCCATGGCGGTGCCTGCGCCCAAGGGCACCCCATCGGCTCGACCGGCTCGCGGATCCTGCTCTCACTGATCTATGCACTGAAGCAATACGGTAAAAAGAAAGGCATCGCCAGTCTCTGTATTGGCGGCGGGGAAGCGACAGCCGTCGCTGTTGAAGTACTCTAAAAAACTACAGGATTGTCCGGGCCTATGCTGCCTGGACAACCCTCTGCACATAAACGGTTGTCACACCCCAGATGAACACCGCAGGAAATGCGTCAATAAGCTCATACACCCCGGGCAAATAGTCTCTAAGGGGATAACTCACCGTAATCACTCTGACCCCTTCTCCCTTTTCACAGCAACGCTGGGCAAATCGTGTAATCAGGTCATCCTCAAGATTCGAGCCATAAAGATAAATGACATCAGGCTCGCCAGGCAGCGACTCCCCCATATCACCACAAACGAACCGCACCTGGTCTTGGCTACCAGTTCGCCTAACCACACTGTCCGCCCGACTGACAAATTCCGGAATATGTTCAAGGCCAACAACGCGACAACCAATCACTGTCGCCAACCAGAAACAATTACGCCCAGTCGCAGCACCCACTTCGAGCACTTCATCGCCAGCATTAATGCCTGCCTGTCTTTGGATTCTAGCCAGCGTCAGCAGCGGAGTTTCACCAAAGCAATGTACATCGGATGTCGATTGCTCAGAATAATAATCCCTGCTCAATCGCCAGGCATCGCGCCCCGCAAACAGCAACCGGCGCCAGAACTCGGTTCGCAGGAAATCCCTGTTAATCACAAACGGCAGCGCCTGCAGGGCCAGACGCGCCTCTCGCACTGAAACCAGCATTGAGAGCGGCCACAGGCTCACCCGCTCCCAAAATGTCATCTGCCTGCTTTGTAAGCCTTCCATGCCCTCTCCCGAATGGTGTTTTTTCCCTCACAAATACCGCTGATCGTCTATAAATCTGTAGCCAGACAAAAACTCGGAACCACAACGCACCACTCAGGTCTAAAGAATCAACACCTATGACTGGCAATCCGTGCCCTAAATGGAGTTTAGCTGCATCCCTATGATCAGCACGTACTCACAAATCACACATTTGAGTAACTCAAGTTACGCAGTAACGAATAACCTTAGCTGCTCGAATGATGCCCGCAGAGCGGTCATGTAAATCTTCGCCCTGAGCTGAAAATGATTGACCTTCAGTTTCAGGGAGAGGGTTT